>NZ_AP017902.1:0-300000 GCF_002356075.1 Mycoplasmopsis bovigenitalium
TGATTTCTTTTTTTTTTTTTTGTAAACTCATAGTATCTGCACGCGAAATTTGTAGATATTTATGAAATATTAAGGAGATTAATATGTCAAAAACAAAAATAATATTAGCGAGTACGCTATCTGTTTTAGCAGTTGGAGGAGTTACAACAGCAGCAGTTGTAGTAACAATTAAAAACAAAGAAAAAGAAAATAAAAAGACACAATCTTTAACTAAAATACAAAATATTGCAAAACCAATTAATAATCCCAAAACAAACAATCAAACTAATTCTGAAACATCAAGTAAAGATGATTTCAAAAAAATAAATGAAGTAATCAAAAATGAATATGACAAAGAAACACAAATAATTAGCGAATATGATCAAGCAGTAGCTAAATATTGAGAAGAGCAAGAAATAAATAAAACTATCAAAAGTCACTATGATGAAGAAACTGACAAAATTAATGAATATGATCAAGCAGTAGCTAAATATTGAGAAGAGCAAGAATTAAAAGATAAATGATTAGTTGTTGAATCTAAATGAGAAAAAGACGCAGGAATTTTTGTTTGAAAAATAAAAACAAGTATTGAAAATTATTCAATAATTAAAGATAAAAAATTTAAATTTGGTCTTGAATTAAAAAAAGAAAGTATATCAGACGAAGAAAATTGATTCCAACCTTATGGATCCAACCAAGAACTTGGTATATTTAAAGAAGTTTCAAGAGATAATAAATATGTTACATTAGAAGTGTTTAGTGCTCGTTTATTTGATAAATATGGAGAAACTGGTACTCCCGCAGGTGATTGAGTACTATTTAAGGTATATGAACCCGATAAACAAAGTGTGAACTTACTAAAAGAAAGTGCTCAACCAATAACAGTTAAATACGAGAAAAAACCAAGTAAATAATAATTAATTATTTTATATAGAGTACACCAATGTTATATTGGTGTATTTTATTTGTGTTTATCAATAAATGTAACTTAAAAAATCACTATAAATGCAATAGATCTTAACATTTTTGTACTGGTTCAAATTAACTTTTATTTTTAAATTATTCACCCTGATATGCCAGTAATATGGAAAAAATGCTAATTTTTCCGCAAAATTACTCAAATTCGCACATTTTTCAGCCTTGATTTCGTTTTTTTTTTTTTTGTAAACTCATTGTATCTGCACGCGAAATTGCAGATATTTACTAAATATTAAGGAGATTAATATGTCAAAAACAAAAATAATATTAGCAAGTACGCTATCAGTTTTAGCAGTTGCTAGTGTAACAACTGCAGCAGTTGTTGTGACACAAAAAAGAAAAAAACAAAGTGATAGCCCTAAAAATGGAAACCAAGTTGTAGTAGCAGCTGATACAAAATTTGAATATGATTTAAACGCTGATCAAACAAAAGAATTAACTGCTAAATTACTACTTGTTAAAGGTCAAGATGTTACAGTTACTTTGACTGAAAATAATGCATCAAAAATAATTACAACAAAAGTAAAAGAAGATGGAACAATAGATTTCTCAACCCTTAAAGATGGCAAAACATATACAGTTACAAAAATTGTTGTTAAAGATGGTGAAAAAGAAAGAGATTTAATTGCAGAGGTTAAAGCACCTAAAGAAAAACCAGGCAATGACGTACAACCAGGCGGCACTGCAAAACCAACCGATCCAACTAATAGAGATGGTAAAAAGCCTGGAAATGCAGCAAATCCTGCAGAACCAATTCAAGGCGATGACTCAAGTGCTAATGGTAGTGCAGATGCAGGTAAAGGTCCAGAAACAGGTAAAGCTCCAGAAACAGGTGGTGAAGAAGCGGGCAGTACAGATGCCGGAGCTACTGGTTCACAAAGTTCTGGAACTGATGGTGGTGCACAAGCAGATAATGCACATGCTGGCAAAACAGAAACAGGAGCCACAGAAGCAGACAAAGGTTCAGAAGCAGGTGGCGCAGATGCAGGTAAACAAGGTCAAGCAACAGACCAAACAAGTGCAGGTAATCAAGGTCAAGCAGCAGGTCAAGCAAGTGATAATAAACAAGATCAACCATCAGGTCAAGCCGGTTCAATTTCATCGCAAGAGGGCAACACAGACAAAAAAGAAAAAGAAACTGATGTTGAAAAACATATAAATAAGTGAACTATTAAAAAAGCAGAATTTAGCAAGAATGAAGGTATATTAATATTTCACTTTGAGACAACAAACTCAGAATTTAACAAAATAAAAGATAAACAATTTGAATTCAAGATGGAATCCAATAGAATACAGCCAACAGTATTCAACTTTGGAACAATAACATGGGGTGGCAAAAATGTGCAAATGGCCGGCATCAGCAAAACCTCTACACACACAACATTTGAAATGATAAGTCAAAGACAATTTGTTAAACAAGGAGGAGCCCCAGAAGGTAATTGAACATTACTATCTGTGTACGATAAGGAAAACCCAGAGAAAAACTTATTACAGGATGTTACAAGAAAAATTGAAGTCAAGTATGATTAATTTTGTTGAAATTCTAACTAATGCTTTTTAAGATAAATACGAAAACTAGTATTTTTCATAAAAACACATATTTACCCTTTTTGAAGGGTAATTTTTTATAAAAAACTCATAGTATCTGTATTCATAATTTGCAAATATTTACAAAATATTAAGGAGTTTAATGTGTCGGTTATATTGGGATATTTTTTATGAAGTATTTGTTTGTAAAATATGGAAAAAATCTTATTTTTTCCGCAAAATGAATCAAATTTGTACATTTTTCAGCCCTAATTTCTTTTTTTTTTTTTTGTAAACTCATAGTATCTGCACGCGAAATTGCAGATATTTACTAAATATTAAGGAGTTTAATATGGCAAAAACAAAAATAATATTAGCAAGTACGCTATCAGTTTTAGCAGTTGCTAGTGTAACAACTGCAGCAGTTGTTGTGACACAAAAAAGAAAAAAACAAAATGATAACCCTAAAAATGGAAACCAAGTTGTAGTAGCAACTGATTCAAAATTTGAATATGCTTTAAGCGCTGATCAAACAAAAGAATTAAGTGCTAAATTACTACTTGTTAAAGGTCAAGATGTTACAGTTACTTTAACTGAAAATAATTCATCAAAAACAATCAAAACAAAAGTAAAAGAAGATGGAACAGTTGATTTTTCAAACCTTAAAGATGGCAAAACATATATAGTTACAAAAATTGTTGTTAAAGATGGCGATAAAGAAAGAGATTTAATTGCAGAGGTAAAAGCGCCTAAAACAGAACCAAATAAAGAGGTGAAACCAGGGGATACTACAAACCCTATGGATCCAATACAAGGTGATAATCCAGGTACTAATGGCGGCAATAGTGGTTCAGAAACTAAGCCAACTGAAGGCACAGAAGCTAAACCAAATGACGCTGATGGTAAAAAACCAAAAGCAGGTGGCGCAGATGCTGGAACTACTGGTTCACAAGGGGCAGGAACTGAAGGTGGTGATAAAGGAACTACTGGTTCACAAGGGGCAGGAACTGAAGGCGGCGCACAAGCAGGAAACACAGCAGCGGGTGGCACACAAACAAATGAAAAAGAAGCTGAAATTAAAAAAATAACTATAGTACAGCAACAATATGACAAAAGTACTGGCTATATTAATTTTTGATTTAAAACAACTAAAGAAAATTTTGAAAAAATGAGAACCAAATCATGAAATATGGAATTTCAATTAGGGAATAATTATCAAAATGAATTAACACCAGCAGCAAAAGTTGGAACATCTGGTGATGAAAATGTTGGATTAATTAAAGAATCAGGTAATGAGGTTATTATTTTTATGTCAACTAATTATTACTATAATAAAGCAACAAAATCTCCTCAAACAACATACAAACTAATTAATTTATATTATGATAATAATAAATCAAATAATGTCTTGAGCGAACCATCAAAAGATATACAAGTAAAATATGAATAATAATATTATCTAAATAATGTTTTACACGCTATTTATTAGCGTGTTTTTATTTTCCATAAACTTGTTTTAACTATATTTCTATTATGGAAAAATAAACTTTTTTTCATAAAAATGATCTTAAATACGATTTTTTTGACTTTAATTTCTTTTTTTTGTAAACTCATAATAGTAGTAGCAGATATTTATGGAATATTAAGGATATTAAATATGTTAAAAACAAAAAAATATTAGCAAGTACACTATCAATTTTAGTGGCGGTTAGAGTTGCTACTACAAAAGGATATATATGTGAACAAATTTAACAGCATCTTCAGCTGATCACGCCAAGGCTCAGATTTTTGTTAAAGGTATCGAAGAGTGGGCTTGAGCATCTAAATTATCAGGTTATGTTTTAGGACCACTTATCACCATCTTTATCATTATCGGGATTGGATTAAATATTAAATATGCAATTGATCGTCGTTCAAATAAAAATTCAAATAAAAAATTATTGATCGCCGGTATTTTAACAGTGGCAATAGGCTCTGTTGTTTGTGGAGTATTATTAGCAATTCTACAAAATGTTATTTTCAAACAAGAAGGTCAAAAAATAGCAGATGAACTAGCAAAAATCCCTAACTTAATTGGCTCATGTGGAAAAACTAAAGGTTCTGAATGAGATAACATTTTTGGTAAAGAAGCAGATGCTATCTTTAAAGCACTAATAGCAGCTGTTGATAAACTAGGTGTAACTTTAAAAGAATCTATTTCTACCTAAAACACGCTAAAAATATCTTTTTGGGATATTACTCGATTGTAAGTTTAGGTGCAAATGTTGCACTTGAACTTACTTTTTAGGAATGTTAGCGCATTAAAAGCGCTAACATTTTGATTCTAAATTAGTGGTCAAAAACAATTATAGTTATAGTATTTAAAATTTATAATTTTAATAATAATTGAAATAAATTTTTTGTTCATTTTATTTTAGTGCAATAATTGGATTATGAAAAAAATAAGATTGTTATTACCAGCGCTGTGTTCTTTGGTTCTATTTTCTACTTCTTGTGTTCAACAACAAACTAAAAAAGAACCAAAAAAACATGAAAATACCCAAAATATAACTTTAAATATCGGTGTTGGAAATATAAGAAAAGATAAAAAAGATAAAAATAATGGTTCAAATGGATCAATAGATATTAAAAAAGATGCAGATCCACAAAGTTCAGATGAACTTAATGAATTAAATTCTATTGAAAAAGATGTAGCAATTTCTATTCCTCTTTATAAAAATCAAGATGCAAATAGCTCATGAATAGCATTAAAAAATAAAATTAATGACCTTATCCTTTTATTAGGTTTAAATCACAACATTAAGTCAAAATACAACATAGAATATGCTCAAAATAATATTCCAAACATCGACAATAATAATGGAATAATTACAAATATTGGTGTTAAATTTTCATATAAAAATCAAAGCAAAGTGCTTTACTTTAACTTGAATGGATTTTATTCGCACAAGAATAATTTGCCAAAAAATTATAAAAATGAATATCTTATACCAAAAAGCACTCTACCAGCATCAGTAAAAGGCTTATACCCATCATTAATTGCTCACATGTTATTACATGCTGAAGACCCAAACAAATATAACCAAAATCAAGAAAGCGCAAATGGTAGTAAATATATAATTAATTTTGAACAACTTCAAAATAAAAATAGTAATTTATTTCATGATCAAGTTGCACCACTAAATATTTCACTTAAAGAAGCTTTTTTTGAATATAATGAAAAATTTAAAGATAAATATAAAACAAAAGTAGTAGCAACAAAATTCAATGATATTGAAGGAACTCTTGGCATAAAAATCCAAATTTCAAATACTGAAAACGGTCCGCAAGGCGAACCTGAATTAACCGCTGAATATCAATTTGATGGCTTAAGAAAAATTGATCTAAATAACACTGATAATAACGTTATTAATTTCAGTGTTTTACCAAGTGATTTGGAAAAATTGGTTAATGAAAATAGTAACATTAAAAAAGTAATTTCAGAAAATCAAAATAACTTAAATCAGTCAATTTATTTAATAAGTAAATTGAATGAATTTAAATATCAAAAACTAGTAAAAGACTTATCAAAAATTACTAATGTGGGTATTATAGATAATCAATTAAATACTTATCGTTTCACAAATGGAAGTGCAAAAATCAACTCTTTCGCTGGTTTAAAACAACAATTTGGCTTATATCCTTTTTATACACGCTTTAATGATGTTTTCAAAAACGTGCGCTTAGAAATAAATAATAACTCGGGCAGCAAAACTGGCTATATATATTTTGATGTTGAATTGCCAATATTTGTGCAAAATTCATTTACAGATTTATCAACTAATGAAGCAACAGGTAAAACAATTAAAATAAATGTAAAATCGAAATTCAACTTGGATAAAATCAAGGATTTAAAACAATTTAAAAACAATTATGATTTAAGTTCATTCTCACATAATGAACCTTTCGTTGAAAAACATTATGATGATGCCAAAATCAAAAAAATGATTTTAAGCACCAAAGACACTGCTCATAATTTTTACTCACACATTGATTATAAAATTACAAATGTTGACAAAGCATTAAACTCAAAATCAACTACTGATAACAAAGTAAAACTTGAACTTCTTGATAAGAACCAACAACCTGTATCAGGCGTAAAATGGTTCTTAAGAACTCATTATCCGCATGACGAAGTTTATAAAGCCGGTCAAAGCCCTCAAGATGCATTAGTGAAATTAGATCCAGACGGAACAGTAACCGCAAAAGAGCATAATGGCGAAAATAAACATGCAGAAATATGAGCCGAATATAAAGGTTATTTATTCCGCAGAGACATCATGGTCTTAAATACAACACATGCAATTTATGATGTTCAAGAAGAACAAGCAAGACAAGAAGCTATTGAAGTTTCACAACATTGACACAATTTATCAAACTATCAAAAAGCTCTTAAAGCATATGATTGAATAACTAAAAACATTGCTTATGAAGAAAGAGGAGATAGAGTTGATCAAACTGCATATTCAGCAATCATAGAAAAGCGAACAGTATGTACAGGTTACACATTAGCATTCAAAATGTTTATGGATATTCTTGGAGTTCCTTGTTCAACAATCCAAGGTAAAGTAAGTGATCCTAATTATGCGGACGATAAACATATTTGAAACTTAGTTGAATTAGATGATGGATGATACCATGTCGATGCAACTTGAGGAATCAATAGAAATAAACTTGGTGATAATAACTACTATTACTTTTTAATTAGCAATGATGATTTTGGTCAAAATCGAGATTTTACTAAACCAGATGAAAATCTTATGGGTAAAAAATACCGTTTTTCACAAATCGAAAATTATGTAAGCGATCTTAAACAAGCAGAAAAAGTTATTGAATTGACCAAATTACAAAAACCCGATGCTAAAGGTATAGTTTTACAAACTGACTTATCATTTAATAATTCTAAAAAACTTACCGACCTTGTAGCTAAAAGCATTGATGAACATGAATCCTTAAAAGGTGGCCCTTATTCCAGTGAATATATGAATATGAGAAAATATTCATATGAATCTTGAGATCCTATTTCAGCCAAAAATAAACAAAATCTAAATTTAACACTTTCTGCTGAGGCAAATAATAAATCTATCAAAATAGATGTTCCTAATAACACTGAATTATCAATTGAGAACGTCGATGTAAAAGGAGCATTTATCAAAGATATTGCAAAACAAAACAACTCATATATAGTTAATTTAATAAATTTTGATAATACTGGCGAGTGTGAAGTATCAATAAAAGTGTTCAAAGATGGCTATAAATTTACACTTAATCAAGATAAATTTAAATTTATTGTGCAAAAACACACTAAGCCCGAAGCATATGTTGAAACCTACAACAGTGATTCTGGAATACTAAAAAATGTTGATAAGACAATGCAGTATCGTATTTATGGAACTAAATGAAAAGACATTGAATCAGATAGTGTTTTACTAGAACAAGTAGGAACAAAAGAAATTTTAATTAGAAGAAAAGCAACTGCAGATAAAGAAGCGTCTGATATTCAATTCATTCGTCTTAAAAAACATAAAGACATTGATTTTGTTGTTAAAGTACACAATAATGAAATGATTGGTGTTGACCAAACAATGCAATATCGCATTAAAGGCAGCAATGATTGAGCAAACATAAATGGTTTAAAATTAAAAAATCTACCAAAAGGTGATTACGAAATTAGAGTTAAACCCGAAAAAAATGTTTTAGCTTCTGATTATAAAGTGGTAAGCATCACATAATTAAAACAACAAGTACAAGCCTAATGCCTGTACTTGTTTTAATTAACTAAAAGTTTAGTAATTTAACTATTATTATTTGAATGATTTTTAGCTTCTGAAATTAATGTTTTAAGTTCTGATGTTAATAACTGATATTCGTTATCGCTATTATTTTTATTTTCTATTAAAGTTTGTAATTTTATTTCTAGTTTTTGATACTTATCAAGGATTTGTTTGTGGCTTTCGTTTTGTTGAGATGCCGAACTTATTAAATTTGAAAACTCGGTGTACAATACAGCAAATTCCTTGAATATTTCACTAGTATTTGCATACTCAAATCACGATTGAAATTCTTCTTTAAATTTATTAAATTTCTGCATTTCAAAAGGCATTGATACTGGTTTGTCTTCTTTTATTTTAATATGATTTTTATATAATTCGTCAGATTTTGGTTTTCAATATTTTTCAATGAAGTTTTGCAGATTTTTATCAGATATTTCTTTAATTTTTTCATCAACAATAGATTTAAGATACTCGCTAATAGAAAATGTATATTCATGAGTAAAAGATCACATTTGTTCCAAATAATCTTTTGTTTGGTGTTTATTAAATTCTTCTCAACTTATATTAAATATGTCTTTTTTAAATTGTTGCTCTTTGGATGCATTTGGATTTAGTAATAAGTATTTATCATCTTTAAATAACGGATCATTATATTTTGTTATTAATTCTGCTCAAGAATGCTGTGGTGTATAAACATCCATTAAATAATATTGATCTAATATCTTTTTATTATCGTCGTATCTAGTTAATATACCCCTATTATAATTAGTGTTGCCATATTCAAAACGAATTTTAGCATTGCTGTAATGAGTAAATCTGTCTTCTTTATATCTTAAAGGAATATTTGTTTCACTAAGTGTTGTGATGCGATCAAGTTCATTTCAATTTTCATCTTTAAAAATATTTATATCATTTAGTTTTCAATATTCAACAAAACCATTACTTTTGGCTTCTTTACCATTTTTTCGGATCACTAACAAACAAAGTACATTTTGCTTATCGTTAAAATTATTATTAAATTCTTCTGAATTAACTATTTTTTGATAATCCTTAAATCAGTCAAAAATTATTTTAGGATCAGAAATTTTTACTGAATTATATTTCTTATCATTCTTATAGTTTTCAGATTCAAAGTATTTTTTCTTATTTTCAATAACTTGTTTTTGAATTTGTAGAACTTCATAATATTTAGCAATTTTATAGCTTTCAAAATATAGATGACCAATATCACTATCGTTATATGGTATGGCTCTTAATTTTTCAATCAAACCAGACCTGTTGCGTAAATCTTTGCCATATAACTCATCATCAGAAATAGCTATATAGTTATAGTGTTTTGAGTCTGGAGCAATTTTATTTATTAATTGATATGTTTCATCAATTGCGCGTCTTAAATTATCATTACTTGCTTTTGCTAACTCTTCATTATATTTTTCAACTAGTCGTGAATTAATTTTGTCAATAGTTTCATTGAATTGTTTTAAAGCTTCATAAGTTGGTGCTTGATTTATTTTCTCAAAATTAGAAATTCTATCAATTTGCGCTTGGTGTTCTTTATTGATTGGCTCCAAAAACTCATCAAAGTAACCATTAGGTAATTGGTTTTTCAAACCTATCAATTTATTATCAATATATTTGCCCAAAGCATTTTTATACTCATCAATTTCTTTATAATCTTTTTCTAATTCTTTTGCTAATTTATTAATTTCATTGATGTTTTTGTTTTTTACTAAGTTATATTTTTCTTCAATTTTTTGAAGCTTGTCTGAATAATAATTATTTATATATTGTTTTTCAGCATCAGATAAATTTGACTCTTCAAAATCACTTGACCAACCACTGTTAAATGAATCATTTGTTTCTTTTATTTTTTGTCTATTTTTGGCAATATCTTCTTCTAATTTAGCACTCAATTTTATTGCATTTTGTTTATTTTCATTAATAAAAGATTCAAGTTTGGCTTCTGTATTTTTAAACTCAGTTTCTCAGTCTTGATTGTTTTTGCTTTTTAGTGAATTTATTTTATTAATTGATTTATTTAGCACAGTTTTTTGTTCATCTAATAATGTTTCATCGTCATTTATTTTTTTAATTAAATTTTGAATTTTGATTTCATCTTCATTAATTTCGATACCTTGTTTATCTGGTTTAGATATATCAGTTGTGTTTAATGTTTTTGATTTGCTTGCCTTTTTATTAGAATTCACAACAACTAAACTTGTTAAATAAATAGAACTAGCCACAACAATTGGTGAGAATAGTGATAGTAAAATTTTGTTTAACTTATGCATATGCACCTCTTTTACTAATTTAATTAGTAAATTAATTTAAAGAAATTATACTACCACACATTTTTATATGCAAAACTATAACCGGCTTTGCAGTCTATATAACTTTAAATATGAAAATATATTGCACATCTTGTTTAATGATAGTGTCATATTTTGTCAATCAAAAATAACTAAATAATTAAATTTAGCAATAAAAAAATATGAATTAAATTTATAACTCATATTTTTTTATTGCTAAATTGTAGACGACTTTTGAAATGCCTGCTAACTTGTTTTTTGCCAATGCATCTATATTGTGAACTCGTTTAAATTCACTAATTTTAAAGGCACAATAATCAATAAATTCACTATTTTGATTAGGTTGAATTATTTTATTCAATCCGTAGTAAGTTAAATATATAGATATGATGAATAAATTTTTAAGTTCATTTAATTGATAATTATTGTCTAATAATTTAAATTTTAAAATGTTTAAAAATGTTTGTGAATATGCATTATACACTTTATCAATTTTCTCTTTTCAATCAATAATTCTGCTTGATAATGAATTTTTTCTCATTTGGTAAGTGAACAACTTTTTATTTAAAAATTTGTGTTTTGGGTTAGACAGAAACAAAAGATATGTCATTCTTATATCTTCATAATCATGCTCACTAAAGCGAATATTATATTTTTCACAAATATTTAAATAGTATTCTTTTTTAATTAATTTGCCTCACACAAATAAAGGATTGTGTAAGAAAAAATCTTTTGGATCATCAACATCATAATTTTTAAAATAGGGAAAATTAGGAAGCGAAACTCTTATGTTTTTTGCAATTTCAAAACAATACACAAATTTTGAAGAAACGATATCATAATCTTTATCAAGTGAATTAGCAAATTCTTCAATTGTCTTTGGACTCATTTTGTCATCATCATCTATAAAAACAAAATAATCGCCAGTAGCCATCTGAATTAAAAAATCTCTATTAAATCCCACACCAATGTGTTGATTATAGTCTTGCAAATCATACACTTTTATTCTTTTATCTTTTTGAGCTCAATCGTGCAAAATTTTTAAAGTGTTATCTGTGGAATAATCATTCAAAACAATTATTTCTAAATTAGGATATTTGTTTTTTACAACGCTTTTTAATGAAAAATAACTTAATTTTTCAATATTATGGCATGGAATTAAAACACTTATTTTCAAATTATTTTTGTCCACACTTTCTCCTAATTTATTAATTTAAGTACTATTATTATATATTTAAAATTAATCTATATTGATATTAATATTGAATAATTAAAATAAAATTAAATTTTATATATACCAATTGTTATTATATATTGATAATATATTTATAAATTTGCTAAAATTTTAATCATAAAAATGACCGTTGCTTTTTGCAACATTTTATTTGAAAATTGGAGTTGGCATGAAATTATTACCTATTAAATTTAGTTATGTTAATATTTCAAAACACATTTATAGCCCCGATTTTTTAAACTTGGCAAATATACATAATGAAAAAATAAATTTTGACGAAAAAACAAAATTTTTATCTACCGCAACAAAAAACAAACTAAATCAAGAAAAAATAGAAAACAATAACGAAAGCGTTTATGTATATTCATATAATGGTAAATATGGTGTTGTTGCTGACTTAGACATTTCAGAATACAAGAAGGGAAATATTAAGTGCCATGAATTGGTTTTACCTGATATTGTCCAAGGAATGATTGCTAATTATCAAATTTATAATACTGAAACAGCGCCGGTTTTTATTGTTCATAAAGAAGAAATAGATCTTAAACAATTTACGCAAGAAGTTAAATATAATAAATTTTATGATTTTGGCAATATAAAATTATTTCAATATACTGGTCAGAAAGCTAAGCTTTTATTAAATAAATATAAACAAATTAAATCTATGTTCATTGCTGATGGACACCACAGATTGTATGCTACATCAATGTCAAAAAATAAGAAAACTATGTTGGCATCATTAATGAGTTTATCGCAAGTTGATATATTACCAATTCATCGAGTATTAAATAATATTGATGCTTCAACATTTGAAAAAGCTAAAAGCTTTATTGATAAAATGTTCGAAATATCAAATGATACAAATTTATCCAAAGGTAAAGTTAATGTAACTTATCAAAATGAATCTTTTGTTGTGAAACTTAAAGATATGTATGAAGATTTATTTTGAAATAATGACATTTATCGACTTAATACTCAAATAATATCAACAGCTTTTAGAATTTTAGATTTTAGTAAATGTGAAACAGTTTTTCAAAGTGATTTAGAAACAAGGAAAAGAAATTTATCAAAAAATGATGTTCTTTTTGAACTTTTCCCTGTGAGTGCTGATGAATTTATTGAAATATCAAATAATAATTGTATTCTGCCTCCTAAAGCAACCTGTTTTGAGCCAAAATTTCCATCATTTTTAATATTAAAAAAATATTGTTAGAAAGGGAAAATAAAATGCAAGCGTTAATTTTAGCAGCCGGGAAAGGCACTCGTTTAAAAAAAATAACTAAAGATAAACCCAAATGTATGGTTGAGGTGAATGACACTACTTTAATAAAAAAGGCATTAGATATTTTAGATAAAAAGTCGCTTAGCCAAATAATAGTTTTAACGGGGTATAAAAGTGATTTATTAAAAAATTACATTAACTCGTTAGACTTAAAAACCAAATTAAAATTTATAAATAACGATGATTTTGACTCAACAAACAATATTTATTCAATGTTTTTAGCAAAAAATGAGATGATTAATGAAGATACCTTAATAATAGAGTCTGATTTAATATTCGATGAGCAAATTATTGATCAACTAATTAATGATAAAGAAAAAAACTTGGCGTTAGTTTCAAAATATGAAAGTTGAATGGATGGAAGTTGCTTAAAAATAGATGAAAACAAAAAAATAATTAATTTTGTTTCAAGCAAAGAATTTGATTATAGCCAAGTAGATCAATATTATAAAACCGTTAATATTTATAAATTTTCAAAAGAATTCTCATCTTCAACCTATTTTCCTTTTTTAGAAGCATTAATTAGCGCAAAAGGAAAAAATGATTATTATGAAGATGTATTAAAACTAATAATTCAACTTAACAATCACGATTTGTATGCAAAAATTACACCCAATAATTGCAACTGATATGAAATCGATGATGAAGCTGACTTAAATATAGCTGAATCTATTTTTGCAACAGGAGAACAAAAATTAATAAAGTTCCAAAATCGATATGGAGGATATTGAAGATATCCAAAATTACTAGATTTTTGCTACTTGGTTAACCCATATTTCCCGCCTAAAAAAATGGTGGAAGAATTAAAGTATAATTTTAAAACTTTAATGGAACAATACCCATCTGGCTTAGAAGTTAATTCTAACTTATGTGCAAAAATTTATGGAATCAAAAAAGAAAGAATAGTAGTGGGTAATGGTGCAGCAGAATTAATTAAATCTATAATGGAAAATATGGATGGTAAAATTGGTTTTATAAGACCTACTTTTGAAGAATATCCAAATAGATATCCAAATTTAAAAAGTGTAATTTTTAACCCAAATAATGATAACTTCTCATATACGGTAGATGACTTAATTAGTTTTTTTGATGATAAAAATATTAAAGCATTAATATTAATTAACGCTGATAATCCATCTGGTAATTATATTTCTAAAAATGGTGTTATTAAATTAGTGAATTGAGCTAAACAAAAAGATATTACATTAATATATGACGAAAGTTTTTCGGATTTTGCTCAAGAGCAAAATAATAGTTTTGTTGACGATAACATACTTGATTTATATGAAAAACTTATAGTTATAAAATCTATTTCTAAATCATACGGAATTCCGGGTTGCAGGTTAGGATTTTTATGCAGCGCTGATGAAAATCTTATTAGTAATATCAAAAAATCAGTATCAATTTGAAATATAAACTCTTTTGGCGAATACTATTTACAAATATTTGAAAAATATAAAAAAGACTATTTAATTGCATTAGAATTAATAAAAAAATCAAGAACAATCTTTATTGAAAAGCTTCAAGAAATTAAAGAATTTAGAATTATACCTAGTGAAGCAAATTATTTAATGATCGAAGTTCTAAAAGGTAATTCTAAAGATTTATGTATTCATATGCTAGAAAAAAATATTTTCATTAAAGATCTCACAACTAAAATTAATCTAGCTAATAAACAATTTATCAGAGTAGCTGTAAGAAGAGATGAGGAAAATGATTTGTTTATTGAAGCTGTTAAAGATTATTTTAAAAATTAGCGCAGTTAATAAGTGAATTTTAAATCAAAAACATCCCTAAATCTTCAAAGTAAAATGCGTCAAGATTTATTGCTTGGCACATTTTACTTTGAGAATAAATAAAGATAATAAAATGGTGAAGCCAACATTTTTAATGTTGGCATTTTTTTTATCAATAACACGTATATGAAAAAATAAGATATTTTTCCATAAAAATAAACAAATTAGCCTGTTTTTCAACCTTGATTTTTTTTTTTTTTTGTAAACTCATAGTATCTGCGCGCAAATTTAGCAGATATTTATCAAAAAATATTAAGGGGATTTAATATGTCAAAAGCAAAAATAATATTAGCTAGTACACTATCAGTTTTAGCAGTTGGTGGAGTTACTACTGCCGCTGTTGTTGTGACACAAAAAAGAAAAAAACAAAGTGATAGTCCTAAAAAAGGAAATGAAGGAAACCAAGTTGTAGTAGCAGCTGATTCAAAATTTGAATACACTTTAAATACTGAACAAACAAAAGAATTAAGCGCTAAATTACTACTTGTTAAAGGTCAAGATGTTACAGTTACTTTGACTGAAAATAATGCATCAAAAATAATTACAACAAAAGTAAAAGAAGATGGAACAATAGATTTCTCAACCCTTAAAGATGGCAAAACATATACAGTTACAAAAATTGTTGTTAAAGGAGATGAAAAAGATAGAGATTTAATTTCCGAAGTTAAGTCACATAACGAAGATCCAGGTCAAGGCAAAGGTGCAGATGCGGGTGGATCAGATGCAGGTAAACAAGATAAGCCAGCAGATCAAGCAGGTGATGGTAAACAAGAAAGACCAGCAGATCAAGCAGGTGATGGTAAACAAGAAAGACCAGCAGATCAAGCAGGAGATGGTAAACAAGATAAGCCAGCAGATCAAGCAGGTGATGGTAAACAAGAAAAACCAGCAGATCAAGCAGGTGATGGTAAACAAGAAAAACCAGCAGATCAAGCAGGTGATGGTAAACAAGAAAGACCAGCAGATCAAGCAGGTGATGGTAAACAAGAAAGACCAGCAGATCAAGCAGGAGATGGTAAACAAGATAAGCCAGCAGATCAAGCAGGTGATGGTAAACAAGAAAGACCAGCAGATCAAGCAGGTGATGGTAAACAAGATAAGCCAGCAGATCAAGCAGGTGATGGTAAACATTTAACATATTCAAAATGAAAAATAAAAAAAATTGAATTCAATAAGAATGGTCAGGTGGTACTTTTCGAATTTGAAACTGAAAATAAATATTTTAACAATATACAAAATAATGAATTTTTCTTTAAAATGGAATCAGAAAGCATGCCACAAACTATATTTGAATTTGAAAAATACTCACAAGGAAATAAAGATGTTTGAGCTGCTGGAATATCAAGAAACCAAACGCACACAACTTTTGAAATGAGTAGTAAACGCCAATTCTACAAAGGAGATGCTCGCGAAGGAACATATAAATTACTTGGCGTATATCCAAAAGATAACCCAGAACAAAACCTATTACAAGATACAACTAAAACAGTTGTAGTTAAATATGAATAATTATTTAATTAATAATTAAACCAAAACAAAAAGTTAACACCAAGGTGTTTGCTTTTTTTGTTTATAAGAAGCCTATTTTTTGTTCAATGATACATATAAATATAATTCAAAAAACTGCTAAATCCGCAACATTTCGCCAAACTATAATTATTTAAATTAAATTTATTTATTTAAAATATTTTAATTTAAAATTAATGAGCATAAACTTAAAATGAGGAGAAAATATATATGAAAATGAAAGCCCTGGTTTACCATGGTGAACACAATATAGCTCTAGAAATGGTTGATAAACCTGTTATTCAAAAAGAAACCGATGCAATTGTTAAGATTACAAAAACAACAATTTGTGGTACTGATTTAGGTATTTACAAAGGTAAAAACCCAGAAGTTGCTGATGGACGTATTCTAGGACACGAAGGTATTGGAATAGTTGAAGAAATTGGTTCAAGTGTTTCAAATGTTAAAGTTGGTGATAAAGTTTTAATTAGTTGCATTACACCTTGTGGTAAATGTGATAACTGTCGTAAGCAACTTTATTCACATTGCCGCGAAAAAGAAGGCGGTTGAAAATTTGGCTACATGATAAATGGGACACAAGCTGAGTATGTAAGAGTTCCTTTTGCTGATAATAGTCTTTATAAATACCCTCAAACAATTTCAGATGAAGTGGCAGTTATGCTTTCAGATGCTTTGCCTACTGGTCATGAAATTGGTGTTCAATATGGTAATGTTGCGCCAGGTAAATCAGTTGCTATTGTTGGTGCTGGCCCTGTTGGTATGGGAGCGCTATTAAGCGCACAATTATACTCACCAGCACAATTAATTGTGATTGATTTAGATAAAAACCGTTTAGAAATGGCTAAAAAATTAGGAGCAACTCACACATTAGTTCCAGATGCTTCTTTACTTGATGAATTATACAAAATTGTCGGCACAGATGGTGTTGATGTTGCAATTGAAGCAGTTGGTATTCCTCAAACATGAGATACCTGTCAAAAAATTGTTAAAGCAGGTGGCAATATCTCAGTAGTTGGTGTGCATGGTAAAAAAGTTGATTTCAATGTACAAGACTTATGAATTAAAAATATTACAGTTACAACTGGTTTAGTGAACACAAATACATTGCCAATGTTAATTAATGCAGTTTCAACTGGTAAATTACCTGTTGAAGGATTGATTACCCATAAATTTAGCTTATCTGAAATGATGAAAGCATATGAAACATTTTTAAATGCTGCTGATAATAAAGCAATGAAAATTTTTATTGATGCTACTAAATAGTTAAGCATACAACCTCGCGCTAAGTGGGGTTATTTTTTTAATTTAAGTGACTTTATTTAAAAAAGACAGCAAATAATATTTCTAATTAAATTAATGCGCATAAATCGTAGGAAAATGAACAACTTATATGTTTAGCTTAAATAAAGGATTTGATTAAATATGCCACATATTGATTTAATAATGGTGTATTAAGTAATTTATGTGCTTAGAGGCTAAATGAATTACTGCAAAAAAAGCAATAAAAAACTGCCTAAGCAGCGTGTTCTCTGAAAACTGAATAGTAATTTTTAAATTCATTGAAATGTATTAAATACCCCACGTTTCCCATTTAAGTATAAAAACAAAAAACATAGGATAAAGATTTGATTTGCCTTTATTCTATGTTTTCTTTTATAAAGATGTCTAAAAGTAATTTATATGTTTCTCAACTTTCTAGTAGTTCATCATTGAATATGTCTATAGATTGAACTTTTTGTTTATCTATATAAATTTCTAACTCTTTTACATCTCTAATTACATTAATTAATTTATGTTCAGTTATTTTGCTTTTTCCTGCCAATCCTAAAGTATTATTTAAAATATATATCAAGTAATTTAGAAAAACTAACGATATAAAACAAAGGCAAATATAACTGTTTATATGGTTTCAGGTTGATAAATATACAGGTCTAAGTGACAAAGTTCCTTTAAATGTTTTAAAATTTGACTCGATTTGTCATTGTTTTGAGTATATTTCAATAATTTCAGGAACACTTAAATCCCTTCTGTTTGTTTCATATACATAAAATCCATCAAATTTAGAATCTTCAATAATTTTTTCTTCATCAAGTTCGTAGAAAGCCCCTTTGTTTACTGGTTTGAAGAATTTATACTTTTTATTTCCTACTAAATTCTCATATGATACCAAACCATTTTTATTCATTTTTTTCGTGAAATTTTCAATCAAAATTTCCCGGTCATTTTTGTCTTTTAGCGCTCTTTTTGTACTGAATGTTACTATTTGATTTCTAACATGACCATTGGGTCTTTTTTTATTGAAAAATGACGCAATTTCTCTTGTCTTATATTTTACCGATCCATTTGTTATATATTCATTTTCGTCAAGAACATACTCTTTAAAAGAATTGTTAGAAGCCTTCATTCTATATGAAATAATATATCTTCAATTCATTGACTCTAAAAATCTAATATTTCTATTGACGCTCATTCCTTTGTCGGCAACAATTGTTACATTATTTACATTGTAAATTTTCGCAATTTCCAGCATAAAAGGTATAAAAGTTTTTGAGTCAGCAGTATTTCCTGGGTAAACTTTGTAGTGCAGTGGTATTCCATTTTCATCGGTTGCCATACCAATTACTATTTGATCTTCTTTGAATTTTCCATCTTTTGAAAATCCCGGTTTTTTATAGCCATCCCTTTTAAATGTTTCAAAATAAGATGTTGTTGAGTCAAATCATAAAACATTAATATTTCTGTTAATTTTATCTTTGATTTTTTGGTTTATATTTGTTAAGATGGTGTTTTTATTCTCAGAAATATAATCAAGTGATCTATAAAATGAATTCTTGGAAAATGTGTCTAAATTTTCCTTTTTCATTGATTTATAAGTACTATACACACTAAGAGGTTGCTTAATTCTTTGATAAATTAACTGTGAAACTACATCTTTAAGGGTTGTAGATTTTGTTACTCTGCAATCTTTAAAGATGTCAAAGTGATTAAATAACTTTTCAATAATTTCATAGCCCTTGAATTTTTCAATTGCCTCTTGTTTTATTGTTTTTTCACCTTTATAAATAGAATCTAACTTGGATTTGGCTTCTTCTTTAGTTAAGGATAAAGGGAAATTAGATATTATTGCCTTGATAGCAGTTACTGGATCTGGGTGAAACTTTTGTAATTCGCTAACATAACCGTATCCAAATCGAATTTTAAATCCCTTATTATCTGGTTTTGGTATACCAATTGATAAGTATTCACCTTTAACTATTCTTGAAATTGATGTTCTTCATTGTCTTTTAGCGTCTTTTTTAGATTTTTTCATAGCTATATTATACATTATTTAAGTATAAAAGTATAATAAAATATATTTTTTTCCTGCGTTTCCCAGTTTTAAGCGATAAATTAATCTAATTTAACTATTTTTTTCACTCCATACTATATATAGTATGGAATTTTTCATATTTTTTAATTTTATAATTGCATTTAATTACATTTATGATATAATAAGAATATGGAAAAACAAGATTTGATGCTATTTAATGTTCATGGAAATAAAAAGGGCGTTTTATATAAATATGTTGGCTGGTCAAACGGATTCAATAAAAATCCAACAAGATGGTTTAGTTTAGGAAATGTAGAAAAACTACTTGAAATTAACGAAAACGCAATCGAGATAATAAAAAACAAACTTAAAAACTTCACTAGACAGGATAATCCAGATAAAGTTAAACATGCGCTTCTACACTCGATTGAAAAAGAAAAAATCCAACATACAAGTATTTGCGTTGGCAATGAATTAATAAGTGAATTTATTGAAAAACACAACATATTTAAACAATTAAAAGCCACAAGACATAAAAATATGAATGAAATATTTAATTTCTTAGTGGCGAAAAGAATTATTAATCCCACAAGTATATACAACTCATTTAATGATTCAGATGAATATTCAACAAATATCTTTTCTTCTAAGAATAGCTTTTATAGACTTTTAGACATTGTTCACGAAAACAAAGACCAATTGCTTTTTTCAATAAATAAATTAGTTGAATCGGAAACAAAAAGTAAATTAGATGAAATCTATTTTGATTCATCTACAGTGTATTTTGAAAGTTTTAGCCGCGAAGGACTTAGGGTTCCTGGGTATTCTAAAGATGCCAAATTCAAAGAAGATCAGATTGTGATTGGTCTTGCGTGCGACAAAAATGGTATTCCTATTTACATGAAAGTTTTCAAGGGAAACACAGGTGATTCAAGAACAATGATTCCGTTTATACTGGAACTTGAAACTAAATTTGGCATAAAAAATATAACAATTATTGCTGATAGAGGGATGAGCACAAATGCAAATATTCGTTTTTTTGAACAAAGAGGACACAATTTTATAATCTCGTATAGAGCAAAATCTGGTAGCCAGCATTTTAAAAATTGGATTTTAGATCGCGAACGATACATTGGAGATTCCGAATTTAGATACAAAGAAACCGAATATGAATCTAATTGAAAAAACACAAGATTTAATGGTAAATTAAGAAGAAGAATAGTAACTTTTTCAAAAACAAGAGCAAAAAAAGATAGAGAAGATCGCGGAATTTTGATTGAGAATTTCCGCAAAAAACAAGACAAAAGTGGTTATGTTGATTCTACAAAAATGTTGGGTACAAAAAAGTGCAAATTCTTTAAACAAATATCTAAGTTTAAATTTGAATTAGACTATGAAAAAGTAGCTAAAGATTCTGAATTTGATGGTATTTATGTTTATGAAACAAATATTTCAAATATTTCTGCTGAAAAAATTATTGAAAAGTATGCGAACCAATGAAAAATTGAAACAAACTTTAGAGCATTAAAAAGTTTTCTACAAATAAGGCCGGTTTATGTAAGACTAGACGAACACATAATTGCACACTCAATATTATGTTTTATATCACTAGTTGTATTAAAGCTTATTACTTATAAGATAAACAAGTTTTATGAGGATTATGGTGTAATTGACCATTTATCTGAGCAAAAACTTATTAATATATTATCCAAACTAAGAGAAAGAGTTGATATCAACTCAAAAACAAAAGAAATTATTAAAAGACAAAGAGAAGATCAAAAACAATAAAAGACATTTGAAGTGAATATGATCTTATTAAAAAAATTGTAATTAAAAAATAGCACAAAAATAACGAAAAGCGCTATAAATAGGGCTTATTCGTTATTTTTATTATTTGAAACTGGGAAACTCGGGAAAAACATTAAAATGTTAAAATAAAAAAGCCAAGTGCATGTGTTGCACTTGAACTTACTATTTAGGAAAGGAGCGTTGCTTACTCCTTTTTCTAGATTTACTTATTATGTTTACTTAAACCAAAAATGTTGATTAGAATGTAAATTTATATATTATTAGCCGATACTAAATGGGTATTGTTCTTCAATAAGATTATGATAACCACCTATTAAAATAGATGTTAGTGTATAGTGACCCTTTTGTGTTCACAAATTATCTACACCTAAAACAAATCTATTGCCTTCTGGTCTAAGTTCTTTTACAAATTGATTAAGTTCCTTGTATTGACCTTCATCATCTATAAAGACAATTTTAATAAATTTTTCTTTTAAATTAATTGGCAGCTTGTCATCACTTGTGTTGAATGAAATCCCTGTAATTCTACGATTATCATGCATTACTTGAACATCATATAATACCGGGAAGTATGATGGATCATTAGTTTGATTAGGTTCTTCACCTTCGCTTTTGCCAACGCTAGGCGGAACTGGTACACTATGTCCATCAGCTTGATCAGGAGAGTTCGGTGTTACTTCTTTACCATCTTGCGGACTTGGTTTAAGAGATGGATTATGTTCTGAACTAGATGGGCTTGATGGATCAGATGCACTACTAGAACCTTGGCTTCCTGTAGAAGATGGTGAATCAGCAGGGCTAGTTTGTCCACTTGTGCCTGGAACTTGGTCTTTACTATTTTCAGTAGTTTCAGGTGAAGTTTCTGATCTACTTTGATCTGTAGATGATTCTGGTTGTTGCAATCAATCCTTATTTCCTGATGTTGATGAACTTCCACCACCATCTTGATTTATTTCTTTTTCTTTTGTAGGTGAATCAGTACTTGGCACATTATTATCTTGTGAGCTTACTGAACCAGTTTCTGAATGATTTTCTGTATTTGAATTCTCACTATCATTTTCAGATACATTAGGTTTTGAACTTGGATTATTTGCTTCTGTGCCAACAGTGCCATTTCCTCTTGCGCCATTATCTTTTCCATTTGTAGGTGAACTACTTTCTACCGAACCTGACCCTGACCCTGACCCTGAACCTGGAACAGTATTACTATTTGGATCAGAATTATTAGGTTTTGATTCTAATCCCGGTGTATGTTCAACTTGATTGGTATCACTTGGCTCAGATGGTTTATTTTCTATTTCAGTATCTTCACTTCCATTTTTTCCATTGTCTGCACCATCTTGTGGTAATGGTGTTTCTGGACTTGGTTTAAGAGTTGGATCATGTTCTGAACTTGATGGACTTGATGAATCAGGTGTACCACTAGAACCTTGGCTTCCTGTGGATGACGGTGAATCACCAGGGTTAGCTTGTCCACTTGTGCCTGGAACTTGGTCTTTACTATTTTCAGTAGTTTCAGGTGAAGTTTCTGATCTACTTTGATCTGTAGATGATTCTGGTTGTTGCAATCCATCCTTATTTCCTGATGTTGATGAACTTCCACCACCATCTTGATTTACTTCTTTTTCTTTTGTAGGTGAATCAGTGCTTGGCACATTATTATCTTGTGAGCTTACTGAACCAGTTTCTGAATGATTTTCTGTATTTGAATTCTCACTATCATTTTCAGATACATTAGGTTTTGAACTTGGATTATTTGCTTCTGTGCTAACAGTGCCATTTCCTCTTGCGCCATTATCTTTTCCATTTGTAGGTGAACTACTTTCTACCGAACCTGACCCTGACCCTGACCCTGAACCTGGAACAGTATTACTATTTGGATCAGAATTATTAGGTTTTGATTCTAATCCCGGTGTATGTTCAACTTGATTGGTATCACTTGGCTCAGATGGTTTATTTTCTATTTCAGTATCTTCACTTCCATTTTTTCCATTGTCTGCACCATCTTGTGGTAATGGTGTTTCTGGACTTGGTTTAAGAGTTGGATCATGTTCTGAACTTGATGGACTTGATGAATCAGGTGTACCACTAGAACCTTGGCTTCCTGTGGATGACGGTGAATCACCAGGGTTAGCTTGTCCACTTGTACTCGGATCTTGGTCTTTACTATTTTCAGTAGTTATTGATGATTCGCTATTAGCATCGCCTTTCGGATCTCCTTGTTGATTATTATTAGCTGCACCAGGTTTTGAATCTGAACTATCTGAATCTGCACCAACACCAGAATTTATTTCATTATCTTTTAAAGAACCTTCACCCTTTTCAACATCACCATTATTAACTGTAGAGTCTGGTATGTTGTGTTCTATACTTGAATCAGAATGATGTGTTCCTTGATTGCTTCCTGGTTTAGATGAACTCTCATCAACATTTGGTTTTGTTTCTATTCCATTGTTTTTATTAGTTGGTGAACCTACTTCTGATGAATTATTATCATCTTGTCCACTTGAACTATTTTTACCGCTTACATCACTAGAATTAGTTTCACTACCTGATGGATTTTTACCATTTTGATTTACTTTATTAGATGGTTGCGATCCATCACTTCCGCCATTTTCTAAATCACTATCTCCACCTGGTTTTTGTGAACCATCTTTTGAATTTTTACCATCTTTGTTATCATCTGAACTTAAACTACTATCACCAATATCACTAGAGTTTTCATTTGCACTATTTGATTGGTTTTTATTACTTTGAGTTTGATCACTATCTTTTATAGAACCATCATTTTTTGGATCTATATCTTTTTTATCTAATTTAGATGAAGAGTCAGGTTTTTCTACTGAACCTTGGTTATTATCATTTAAATTAGGTTCAGTAAGTTGATCAATTGGATCAGTTTGTGTACCAACTATTACATAAGAATCCTTAGTGTTTGGATTATTTTCAGATGGTCTTTGTAAACCTGAATTATTTCTTTGATTGGATGAATCACTACTTGTTGAATTAGCTTGAGTTGATTTATCTTTAGTTATATTTGTTGATGAACTTAAATTATTTCAATCTGTTTGTGTACTTACATCTTTAGTTATTTTTGAACTATTTGAATCTAAATCATATGGTTTTGCTGGATCAATATTATCAATTTGATTTTGGTTTGGATCTTTTGTTTGATCTTTGTTTACTTGTTTAGGATTTAAACCAATGCTAATAATTGAAGCTCCTGTTGCGGCCGATGCAATTGCACTAGATGAAATAACTGTAGCATTAAATATAGTTCGTTTAACTGATTTTTTCATAAGATTGCTCCTATTCATATAGTTATCTAAAATAAAATTAAATTATTATTTAACTATAATAAATATATTTATATGTTTATGCTTAAATTCTAATCATTAAGCAAAAAAAAAAAAAAATAGCCCGCAAGCTATAAATTTTCTGGTATTTTATGAAAATACCATATTTTTGGGTGTAAACTAATAAAATAATTTTTTAGTCGCAGCGTTTGTAATAAAAAACGAATAAGTTTTGCAGAAATTAGTTTTTTTACAATGATTTAATATAAGGGTCTTATTTTTTATAAATGGATCAGTGGGAACTATAATTAAATACCTTGGTTACAGTGTTTTAATACTAGACTAATTTTAAGTGACTCTCATTGAATCATTTTGATTGATCCCTGCGTTTCCCAGTTTTAAGCGATAAATTAATCTAATTTAACTATTTTTTTCACTCCATACTATATATAGTATGGAATTTTTCATATTTTTTAATTTTATAATTGCATTTAATTACATTTATGATATAATAAGAATATGGAAAAACAAGATTAGATGCTATTTAATGTTCATGGAAATAAAAAGGGCGTTTTATATAAATATGTTGGCTGGTCAAACGGATTCAATAAAAATCCAACAAGATGGTTTAGTTTAGGAAATGTAGAAAAACTACTTGAAATTAACGAAAACGCAATCGAGATAATAAAAAACAAACTTAAAAACTTCACTAGACAGGATAATCCAGATAAAGTTAAACATGCGCTTCTACACTCGATTGAAAAAGAAAAAATCCAACATACAAGTATTTGCGTTGGCAATGAATTAATAAGTGAATTTATTGAAAAACACAACATATTTAAACAATTAAAAGCCACAAGACATAAAAATATGAATGAAATATTTAATTTCTTAGTGGCGAAAAGAATTATTAATCCCACAAGTATATACAACTCATTTAATGAATCAGATGAATATTCAACAAATATCTTTTCTTCTAAGAATAGCTTTTATAGACTTTTAGACATTGTTCACGAAAACAAAGACCAATTGCTTTTTTCAATAAATAAATTAGTTGAATCGGAAACAAAAAGTAAATTAGATGAAATCTATTTTGATTCATCTACAGTGTATTTTGAAAGTTTTAGCCGCGAAGGACTTAGGGTTCCTGGGTATTCTAAAGATGCCAAATTCAAAGAAGATCAGATTGTGATTGGTCTTGCGTGCGACAAAAATGGTATTCCTATTTACATGAAAGTTTTCAAGGGAAATACAGGGGATTCAAGAACAATGATTCCATTTATATTAGAACTTGAAACTAAATTTGGCATAAAAAATATAACAATTATTGCTGATAGAGGGATGAGTACAAATGCAAATATCCGTTTTTTAGAACAAAGAGGACACAATTTTATAATCTCATATAGAGCAAAATCTGGTAGTCAGAATTTTAAAAATTGGATTTTAGATCGCGAAGGATACATTGGAGATTCTGAATTTAGATACAAAGAAACAGAATATGAATCTAATTGAAAAAATACAAGATTTAATGGTAAATTAAGAAGAAGAATTGTAACTTATTCAAAAACAAGAGCAAAAAAAGATAGAGAAGATCGCGGAATTTTGATTGATAATTTCCGTAAAAAACAAGACAAAAGCGGTTATGTTGATTCAACAAAAATGTTGGGTACAAAAAAATGCAAATTCTTTAAACAAATATCTAAGTTTAAATTTGAATTAGACTTTGAAAAAGTCACAAAAGATTCTGAATTTGATGGTATCTATGTTTATGAAACAAATATTTCAAATATTTCTGCTGAAAAAATCATTGAAAAGTACGCGAACCAATGAAAAATTGAAACAAATTTTAGAGCATTAAAAAGTTTTTTACAAATTAGACCGGTTTATGTGAGACTAGACGAACACATAATAGCACACTCAATATTATGTTTTATATCACTTGTTTTATTAAAACTTATTACTTATAAGATAAACAAGTTTTATGAGGATTATGGTGTAATTGACCATTTATCTGAACAAAAACTTATTAATATATTATCCAAACTAAGAGAAAGAGTTGATATCAACTCAAAAACAAAAGAAATCATTAAAAGACAAAGAGAAGATTCGAAAACAATAAAAGATATTTGAAGCGAATATGATCTTATTAAAAAAATTGTAATTAAAAAATAGCATAAAAATAACGAAAAGCACTATAAATAAGGCTTATTCGTTATTTTTATTATTTGAAACTGGGAAACTCGGGAAAAAAAAAAATAGCCCGCAAGCTATAAATTTTCTGGTATTTTATGAAAATACCATATTTTTGGGTGTAAACTAATAAAATAATTTTTTAGTCGCAGCGTTTGTAATAAAAAACGAATAAGTTTTGCAGAAATTAGTTTTTTTACAATGATTTAATATAAGGGTCTTATTTTTTATAAATGGATCAGTGGGAACTATAATTAAATACCTTGGTTACAGTGTTTTAATACTAGACTAATTTTAAGTGACTCTCATTGAATCATTTTGATTGATCTTTTTCAGTCGTATATGTTATTCTGTGCGCTGTATTGTTTCAATAGTTATGGTGCTCTGGTATTGTGACAACACCATATCATGTTCTTTGATCGACAATTAATTTATATTTTATATTATCTTCATCACCTGTGCTAAATATAATGCCTTTTGGGAAATAATCCCAGTGATTTGGCTGTCTAGATCTCACAGCATCAGTTTTATGGCCCTCATCAGCATTTCAATTAATGTTGAAGTGTAAATATCTTGGACTATATCATCTATCATCTAAGTGAACTTTTGTTCTTTGATTATTGGCACTTGGGTTTTCTATTCATGCATATGATATATGCATAATTGTATGATTGTTTCACCATACTTCACCAGTTAGAGATCATTTACCATTTCCAATTAATTCGATTATTTCTTTTTTGAACACTAATCTTTTGACATTTAATATTGAAACTTTTGATGCTTCTTTAATCGCCTCTGTATATTGGCCTAATTCTTTAACTCCATTTGTGCCAAGTCTTCTTAATAATTCTGGATTTTTAAAATCAACTCAATGTTTAAATTCATGCCATGCAGAATTTTTAATGTTTTCATTTCTTGCATGTTTGTCTAAATAGACTTTTACATTTTCTAATGATGATTTATATTGAGTCATTGCATCATTGTTTTTATCAATGCTTTGTGTCTTTATATTTAGTAAATTATTATTAAAATTAGATTCATATTCACTTTCGAGAGCAGAAATAATATTTTCGTTATTTTGCACTATTGATTGGTTAGCTATTTTTAAGTCTCGATCGCCAATGATATTATCATACTCTTTAATTCTATGAATTGTATCCTTGTATGAATTTAGTGAATCTAAATATTTATCAATGATTTTTTTATTTGCGGCCATTTCTTTATCAATTTCGGATTTTAGTTTATTAAATGCTTCTGTATTGTGGTCTTTTTTCAATCTTTCTATGCCAATTTTATTAGTTCATTTTTCTTTATCTTTGTTTTTTAGATAGCGTGTTTCACTAACTTCTTTATTTAATTCATTGTGTTTAGTAATTAAATCAATTTTTTCAGCATATCATTTTTCAACTTCTTGGGATTTTGTTATAGCTTTATTAAATTGATTTGAATTAAATTGATGCCCTGTAAACGTTTTACTTAATTCAAGTTTTATATTGTTTAATCTATTTACATCATTTTTTAATTTTTGATTTAATGATGATAATTCGTTTTTATCTTTCATTTTGTTATCCAAATCATTAAGAATGTATGACTCAAACAATTTTTCAACATCTTGGGATAAATTATTAAATTTTGAAGTAATTTCATTGCTATATAATCTGTTATTCTTTTCGATAATTTTATCTACAGTTTCATTATTTTGTAGCATATTTTTATTGATAATTTCTTGAATATTATTAACTTGTTTTTTTATTATTTGGTCACTTTTTTCGTTAGATAGCTCAGCAATTAATTTTTTAACATTGTTTAATGAACTAATTGCAGCTTTGTGTTTAGGATAATTTTCTTTTCATTTATTAAATTCAGCTTGAACATCACTTATGTTTTGCTCTGTATCATTCTCTTTTAATTTGTTAATCAACTGGTTTTTAGCACTATCGGGTATTTGATTATTATTTTTAGCATCATTAATTGAATTAAACAATGCAGTTTCCTTATCAAAAATATTTTTTACTTCGCCATATTTGTTGATGGCATTTTGTTCGCCATCCGTTGATTTAATTGAGTTTATTGAACTGTTTTTTGTTTCTTGTTTTAATAAACTATTTGTATTGTCTAAATTTCTAATTTTTTCTGCTTGAGCTTTTTTCTTATCATTTAATGTTTTTGCTTCTTGAAGTATTGATGTAATTTTATTGTTAGTTGCTTTTTTAATTTGCTCAATATATTTACTTTTTTCATTATTTGATAGATATTCATGTTTTTGAATGTTTAAAGTTGAATCATTTTGTTTTGATTTTAAAGCTAAATCATCATAAATTTTTTGCGCTTCTTCACGTGTAGATGCGTCTTTAATTTTTTGAATAGTTTGTTGTTTTTCATTATTAACATTACTTAATTTATTTACTTTATCAATTAAATCTTTCTTAAAGTCATTTAAAACGTTTGCATCATGCTCAACTTTGTTGATTTGTTCTGATGTTGTGGCGTTAATTAGTTCTTTTGTTAATTTTTTAATATCATTTTGACCTAATGAATTGAAATTATTGTTGCTTTGGTCAAATTTGTTTTTTATTTCTTTTTTCTGATTTTCAAGTTTAACAAAATCATCTTTTACTTTTGTATAAGCAGTCTTTTCATCATTATTCGTTATTAATTTTTTAATATTCTGGTTAATGTATTCTTTGTCAAATAATTCTGAGTTTTTAATTGAATCAAACACATTTTGTTTTTCGGTGTTTTTCTCAGTTATTCTTTTTACTATATTGTCAATTTCAGTGTGATTTTCAGTATTAACTTTTTCAATGTCTGCAATAATTCGCTGTTTTTCATTTTCGCTTATGAATTCTAATTTTTCAACCTTAGATTCTGCTTCTAATTTAAGTGATTGAAGTTTATCGCCTTTTATTCTGGAAATAATTGCATCAATTGATCTTTCATTATTTTTTGAATTTATTTCTTCAGTTACTTGTTTCAATTCTTCTGGCTTATCATTAAGAATTTTTTTGGCTAACTCAATAGCTTCGTGTTTTTTCTTTTCTAATGTTGCATCATTACGAACCTTTGTAATTTCTTCTTCAGTTTTAGCATCTGTAAGATCTTTTGTAAGTTTTTGTTTTCTTTCATCCGAAACAAAATTTTTAGGGTCATTGATAAGACTTTGAACTTGTTGTTTTAGGTTATTTAATTCTAAAACCTTGTTTTTTAGATCTTTTGCACTCTCCAAATCAGATTCTTTAATTTTGTTAATAAATTCATTTTTAGTTTCTTCATTGAAGTTGAATTTATTGATTTCATCAACTAGTAGTTTTTTGCCATTATTTAAATTATCAGCTTCTGATTTAATATCATTAAATTGATTATTTGCATCATTTTCAATGCTGTTGATATTTTCAACTTTTTTGATTAAAGAATTTTTTTCTTCTTCCGAAATATATTGAGTTGATAAAGAGTTTATGTGCTCTTTTACTTGCTTTTTAATTTTGTCTAATTCATTCGCTTTTTGTGTGATTTGGTCAATTTCTGCTTTAGTTGAAGCACCATTTATTTGTTGTTCAAGAAGCTCTTTTTGAGCACTATTTAAGCTTTCTAATTTTTGAATGTTATCAATTGCAGATTTTTTGGCATTATTTAATTCAATTGCTTTATCAAGAACTTTTTGTGGAGTATTATTTGGAGTTTTTGTAGCACTATTTGCATTTTTTATGTCTTCTAAAAATCTTTGTTTGTCATTGGTTGTTAAGTTTTTTAGACTATCAATTTGTGAATATTTAGATTTTTTATCATCTTGTAGCGCTTGAGCTTTATCTATTATTTCTTTGACTTTTTCTTTAGAAGATGCACTAATTAATTCATCAATAAATGAATGTTTTTGTTCGCTTGATAAAAAGTTAAATTCATTATTAATTTTAGTTTTAGCAGCTTGTTTATCAGTGTTTAGTTCATTAATTTGTAAAATTATTTCATCAATTTGATCTTTATTTGTTGCTTGATCAATTTTATTAAAGGCTTCTTGCTTAAATTGATTATTAAATAATTCATATCCATCTTTTAGTTGTTTTTTGGCTTTTTCTTTTTCATTTATAAGATTGATATCATTTTTAATTTCTTTTAATTTGTCAACAGATTTTTCAGATTTAATTTGCGCTTTAAACGCTTCAACCTGTTCAGGCGATAAATATATTGCGTGAGCGAGTGTTGATTCAATATTTTTGTGTAATTTTTCCAATGCAATATTTGAATTATTTTGTTCATCGGTTTTTAATTTTGATAGTTGATTTAAAGCATCATCATATTTGCTTTGATTTATTCTATCTTCAATATTTTTTATATCTTTTTGCAATCTTTGATTTGAAGAGTTATATTCCTCTACCAAAATATCAAAATCATCTGTCGAATTGATTTTATCTAATGCACTTTGTTGTTTGTTTGCTAATTCATTTAAATTTGTATCAATTTCCGCTTTTATTTTGCTTAATTTGGCTTTTAATTCTTCTATTTTAGTATTTGAATTTGCTATAACTTGTTTTAATTCATTGTTTGAATTTAAAATATTTTCAGGCAATTTTTCAGTTAAAGAATTTATGTAATTATGAGCATCATTAGCTACAATATTTTTCTTTTCAAAATCTGTAATAAACGCTGATATCGTAGGTAAATGCTCATTTAGTTTTGCAGAATCATTTATTTTTGCATTTAATAGTTTAATGTGCTTATTTAGCTCTTCCAAATAAGCTGTGTGGCGTTGTTCATTTGTTCATTCATTAAATGTTTTGATTAAATCAGCAACATGTTTTTCTGCCTTTTCAACATCTTTTGCTTTTAATGCTAAATCATCAATATGGGTTTTTGAATCCATAACTTCTGCGCGCTTTTTAGCTTCTTTTAACTCATTCATTGCTTTTTGCAATTCTTCATTCGCTTCGCTTAATCCGGGAAAATTAATATCTGAAGTATTATTTAATTTTTCAATGGCTTGGTCAGAAGTATCCCTTGCTTTTTTAACAATTTTATTGATTGTATCAATATTGGTTTTTAGTGTTTCTTCTGATTGGGTTATTTTAGTTTCAAGTTCTTCAATCTCAGTTTTGAATTTTGACAATGCCTGTTGAATTCTCTTGTAGTTTTTGTATTCATCTTTATCCAATTTTTCATAGTTGGTCATATATTCATTTAGTTTAGTTTTTGAATTATTTATAGCATTTCTCAATGTATCAACTGAGTTTTTATTTGAATCAAGAGTTTGAATATTATTATCTACATTTTGTCTATTTGAATTGATTTCTTCAATGATTTTGTTTACTTGTCTAGGATTTAAACCATTGCCAATAATTGCAGCAGCTGTTGCACCCAGTGCAATTGCACTAGATGAAATAACTGTAGCATTAAATATAGTTCGTTTAACTGATTTTTTCATAAGATTGCTCCTATTCATATAGTTAAATAAAATAAAACTAAATTATTATTTAACTATATTAAATATATTTATATATTTATTGCTTAAATTCTAATAGTTAAGACAAAAAAAAAAAAAAATAGGACCGATTTGACCCAAAAAAACGAAATGGAGCAATAAAAATATGGAATTTATATTGATTTTATTCATTAAATAGCCTATTCATTTAATTTTAAATTAAGTTTAATTAACACACAAAACAAAAAAATATTAATCAAAATCTAATTATATTTTTTTGACCAAAATCAATATAAATTCAATTGAATAAAATAAAATTGATTGAAAAATAAATATTCTTTTGTTATAAATTATGAAACATATAGAATTTAACGAATCAATATCAAAAAATGGGTGCCGCAGTAGTGCTATAATTCATTCAATAAATTTATTAGCTTTATAAGAGGAGTTTTTATGACTTATTTATTGATTGGCGGCGCCGGATACATAGGTAGCCATGTAGCGGAAATTATCAACAAAAGTAAAAGAGATAAAGTAGTTATTTATGATAATTTATCAACTGGTTTTAGAGAATTTGTAGAAGCTGAAAGTTCATTTTTTGAAGGTGATATTTTAGATGAAAAATCTTTAGATATTGTTTTTTCAAATCATAATATTGATGTAGTTATTTATTTAGCAGGACTAATTAAAGTTGGCGAAAGTGTTAGCGAACCATTGAGATACTACGAAACAAATATTCAAGGTCTTGTTAATGTTTTAAGAACAATGAAAAAACACAATGTAAATAATTTCGTTTTTTCTTCATCTGCTGCAGTTTATGGCAATGACTCAAAACATGGTGGATATTTTTACGAAGATGATGATAAAAATCCATGTAGTCCATATGGCAGAACTAAATATTTTGGCGAACAAATAATTCAAGATTTTGCAGTAGCTAATAATGATTTTAGATATTCATTTTTAAGATATTTCAATGTTGGCGGCGCTTCAAAAAGTAAAAGAATTGGTTATTTAACAAAAAATGGATTAATGCCAACCCACATAATTCCATCAATCAGTTATTATGCCTTTGGCCAAAGCAAAGAGTTTAAAATTTTTGGAAATGACTATAAAACTCCAGATGGAACATGCATTAGAGACTATGTTTATGTGGTTGAATTAGCTGAATTACACAAGTTAGTTGCTGAAAAAATGGTTCAAGATAATACAAATCTATACTACAACATTGGTAGTTCAAATGGTTTTTCTAATTTAGAAATTGTTAAAACATTTGAAAAAATACTTGATCGAAATTTAGGTATTGGTTATGGACCGAGAAGAAGCGGTGACCCAGATATTTTAATTGCCGCAAACAAAAAAATTACCAGTGAATTAAATTATCAAATCAAAAGTGACATTAATGAAATAATTTCGAGTGAAATTGAATTTAGAAAACACCAACTAAAAAAGGACTAATATGAAAATAATTACTAAATTACCACAAAACATTAATAAATATGATTATTTATTTATTGGTTCAGGACTAAGTACTGCCACTGTTTGTGCTACTTTGCCAGCTGATAAAAAAATCTTAGTTATTGAAAAAAGACCTCACATTGCCGGAAACGTTTTTGATTACGACGAAAAAGGAATTTTAGTGCACAAATATGGCCCACATATTTTTCACACAAATGATGAAGAAGTATTTACATTTTTGAATAAATTTGCAAAATTCAATTCTTATAAAAATGTAGTTGAAGCGAAAATTGATGATAATTTAATTCCACTACCAATTAATATAAATTCAATTAAAATCCTATTTCCAAATGAAGCACAAGAATTCATAAATTATTTAAAATCTCAGTTTCCAAATCAAGAAAAAATTACTATTTTAGAATTGTCAAAATTAGATAAGTTCCAACATATTTATCAAACAATTTACAATCGTGTTTTTGCAAGTTACACTTCAAAAATGTGAAATAAAAGTATTGAAGAACTAGACGCTTCTGTGTTTGCTAGGGTACCAATTTATTTAAGTGAAAGAAACACTTATTTTACTGATAAATTTGAGGGATTACCAGTTCAAGGTTACACAAAGATGGTTGAAAATATGATGTCAAGCAACAATATTGATATCATATTTAACACCAATATATCTGAAGTAATAAATTTCCAAAACAATTCAATTTATATTGAAAATAGTAAAATTGATATACCAATAATTAACTGTGCTCCTATTGATGAAATATTTGGATACAAATTCGGTAAATTAACTTATAGATCACTTAATATTGAATTTGAAACATTAGGTGTAAAAAGCTTACAAAAAACAGCTGTTGTTAACTATCCTGAACACATATCAATGACAAGAATTACTGAATATAAGAATTTTTACCCTGAAAAAAATATTGATATTGAGCAAACTATTATTTCGAAAGAATACCCTGGCGATTTTGACGAAAATTCACAATTATTTTCGGAAAGATATTACCCTATTCCAAACGATATTTCTAAAGATCAATATTCAAAATACTTGTTAGAAGCTCAAAATTATCCTAACCTTTATCACTTAGGCAGACTAGCCAAATATGAGTATGTAAATATGGACCAAATTGTAAGAAAAGCACTAGATTTTGCTGAAAAATTAGACAAATAAGTAAGCTAATTGCTTGCTTTTTTTGTTGCTCAAATAATTAAAGTTACTTATGAATTTTGGATATTCGAATATGCTATAAATTGGAATTTTGATTCAATTGTTTATTGAAATTTCTAGTCATTTTTACTAAATTTATAAATTTGTTATTTTTATTTTAACTTCAACGTATAAATTTATGTTATGAATTTATATATTTAATTATTTATTTTTAGAAGTAAAATAAAAACACAAGTATTAGGGGTAAATATTATGAAAAAAAATAAAATTAAAAAATTGTCTTTAAGTCTTTTATCTGTTGTATCTATCTTTGCAGCAGGATCATTTGTTTTTAGTTGTGAAGTTTCTGACAATAATTCTAAAAAAAATACTGGAAAGATAACATTTGGCGTAACACACGGTGTTATGGTTGATGATGATAAAAAAACTAATGCTGCAACCACTGATATAGATGGAAATGTTGACATTCATAAAGTAATTGACACTAATAGCAATAATAACACTGGTGGTGAAGAGAAAAAGCACACGGACGCAGCTGGAGATTTAATAGGTAATAGTCAAGGAAATCACACTGGTGTAATACCAAAAACTAATTTTGATAATTCAAACCGAAATGATAAGGAAACTACATCTAAATCAAACGTAGACAAACAAAAAAATGGTGGAAATAATAATTCAACAGACCCTTTTAATGCTAAAACAGACAAAACCCCCAATAATTATCAAAATATTAATGACAAAAGAACCACTTCTAATAAAACTGAAAAAGATAAACCAGCTACTGAAACAAATCAGCCAATTTCAACAAACCCTTTTGACGAAAATAAACAAATTTCTAAAGAAAACGAAAATAATTCAGCTGATAATTCTGCAGACAAATTAAGTGCTAATAATAAAAATAATCAAGAAGTTAGACCTTCTAAAGTAGCTGATAGTTCATTTTATCCAACTCAACCAACTCAACCATTCAATGAAATTTCTATGCAAGAACAAGAAATTAAAAATAAAATTTTATCTACTAAAAACTTAGCATCAAACTTCTATTCACATCCTGACTTTAAATTTAAGGAAGCTTCTTTAATTATTAAGGGCGATGGTAAAGACGCTAAAAAGTTGGAATTAGTTGATAAATCTGGGCGTCCCGTTGAAGGGGTTAAATGATTTATTAAAGCTCAGTATCCAGAAGAAATGGTTTATTCATCAAGTGAAAAAACACCTCAAGATGTTTCGATAAGCATAACTAGTGGCGGAGTTGTGACAGGCAAGGAACACGAGCAGGAACAAAGAAGTTATCAAGTTTGAGCAGAATATAAAGGTTATTTATTTAGAACAATTGTCCGTGTTCTTTCGAAATTTGAAGTTAAAGCATTAAACGAAGAAACATTATCTATTGAAAAAGTTAGGGAAATTACAAAGAATTGACACAATTTATCTGATGTTATCAAAGCCCGGAATGCATATGATTGAATTTCTAAAAATGTTAAGTATCAAGAACGAGGTGATCTAGTATCTGACCAGACAGCTTACTCATGTTTAATTGAAAACCTTTGTGTTTGTGCGGGTTATGCCAAAGGTTTTCAAATGTTTATGAATGAATTAAATATTCCATCTAAAACTATTGTTGGCTGAGTTAGAAATGAGTGACATATTTGAAACCTTGTTGAGCTTGAGGGTAAATGGTACCACGTGGATGTTACTTGAGATGCTAATACAGAATTTACTAAATATGGTAAAAAAACAAGAGCAACTTCATACACATACTTTTTAGTAAATGATAATGATATTGCACCTGGTAGAAAATATAACAACTATATCCCTAAGTCTTTGATGGGCGAAAAATATAGAGGATTCCAATTAGAAGGTCTGATAAAAAGTGAAGAAGATATTCGCAAAATTGTTGAGATGCAAGTGAGTTCAAAATATAATTCTGATTCAAAATTTGTAAGTTTTGTTACTGGTAATTCATTCACTGATCATGCAATGGTAGAAAGAATTATTAAAGAGAAAACTGGACATGATGTTGGCGAAAAACATACAGGATATAGAAATAATTTTAGAACTTTAAAATATAAATTTTCTATTGATTCGAGCAAAATTAATAATATAAAAACAATTCAACTGAAAGCGGATAATTTTAAAAATGATAAAAGTGACTATATTATTAAAGTTTCTGGCGTAGATCTTCCTACTTTAACAAAAGAAAATATTTGAGTTAAAGGTGCCTATATTGAAAAAGTTGAACAATCTGGTAGTGAATATCTAGTTTACTTATCAAATTTCAATAATTTTGGCAAATCTGATGTTGAATTATCTGTTTATAAAATAGGATATAAATTTAATATAGATAATTTAGGAAAGTTAAGTTTTGATGTTAAACGGCACAATAAACCTCAAGCAAAATTTATTGGAGTTGATGATAATTCCGGCATTTTACAAAACCTAGATTTAGATATGGAATATCGTTTAGGTTTAGATGAATGAAAAGATATAACAAATAATAAAATTGAGTTAAATGGTATTGGTACAAAATTAATTTCAATAAGAAAAAAATCATCAAAATCAATGATGGCTTCTGAAATTCAAATTATAAAACCACAAAAATATTCATATATTGATAAAGAAGTAAAAGTTTATAACAATAAAATTATTGGTGTTGATAGTAATATGGAATATCGTTTAATAAACACTCGTAATTGACAAGATATTAATTCAATTTATCTCGAAAACTTAAAACCCGGAACGTATGAAGTAAGAATTAAACCAGGTGAAAATCTTCTGGCTTCTGAATCGATTAAATTGAATATTAATTAGCAAAAATAAACACCAAGATTTTCCCTTGGTGTTTATTTTTTCAATTGAATTAGTCAAATTGTGATTTATAAAGTTTTGCATAGCGGCCTTGCAAGGCAAGCAATGATTCATGATTTCCGCGTTCAACAATTTCGCCATTATCAATAAATAAAATTAAATCAGCGTTTTTGATTGTACTTAATCTATGAGCGATGACAACACTGGTTTTGTTTTTCATTATTGAATTTGCCAATGCATCTTGTATAACTTTTTCAGTATTTGTGTCAATATTTGATGTGGCTTCATCAAGTATTAATATTTTTTTATCGCCTAAAATTGCTCTAGAAATTGAAAGCAATTGTTTTTCGCCTTTTGAAAGAAGGGAGTCATTGTTTTGTAATAATGTTTGGTATCCTTTTTCAAGTCTTAAAACTAAATCATGAGCGGAAACTAGTGATGTTGATTCATAAACTTGGTGTTCTTTGGCGTTTTGGTTGCCAATCATAATGTTGTTCATAACCGTGTCTTTAAACATGAATGAGTCTTGAAGAACAACAGCCATTGATTTATTTAAACTATTTTTGTTAATGTTTTTTAATTCATAGCCGTCAATAGTGATTGAACCTTTTTCATAGTCATAAAATTTACTTAATAAATTAATGACTGTTGTTTTTCCTGCTCCTGTTGGCCCAACAAGGGCAATAGTTTGGCCTGGAAGCGCCTCAAAAGAAGCGTTTTTAAGTTGCCAGTTTTCTTTTGTTGTGTCGTATCTAAAACTTACGTTATTGAATATAATATGGCCTTTAACATTGTTTAATTCAGTAGTTTCATGTGAGGTATCTGGTTCTTTAAGCTTCAAAATGTCATTAATTCTGGCAGTAGAAATAACACCATTTTGTGAGTTAAAAATTGTCATAATAATACCCTGTAATGCACCGGTAACATTATGCAGAAGTCCGACATAGGCAATAACAAATCCAACATCTGGGACTTTTGTTATTGCTCCAAATAGTGGAATTGAGGCGTTTTTGAATCATAATGCTAACGCTGTTGCAATCAATACAACAAGGTTTGTACACATAATAAATCAAGGTATAAACATTTGTGTATACAAGTCAGCCACAAAGGCATGATTTTTGATATCTAAAGCAATTTTATTGAATTTTTGTTCAGAATTTTGTTGTCTACCGAATGTTTTTGTGATTTTCATGTTTTTGACTGATTCTTCAACATATGCATTCAAATCGCCAAAATCATCTCAGACTTTTTTAACATATGGGCGTGACTTTTTAATCATTACAAGCCCAATTGAGAACAATGCAAAAGTAGTTATAATGACAATAAGTGTAATATTTGTGCTATAAACAAACATCATTATTACAGTGATTATTAGGTGAGCAATATTTGAAAAAGTTTGTAAAAGCAATTGACTTAGTGTGCCACAAATATTATTTATATCGTTAACTAAGGTTGATATTAAATTTCCTGCTTTATTTCTATCATAATAAGAAATAGGCATTTTCAACAATTTTTGCATTGCAATTTTTCTCATATTCATAGCCGTAGAATAACTAACAACAATATAAATTCGAAATTCTAGACTTCTTAATATTGCATACAAAATAAATGAAGCCAACATAATTATTATTAATATTAAAAATGTTTTGTCATCAAATGCTTCTTTTTGCTCAAAAACATTTTTTGTCAATGTTTTTGAAACAATTTGGCCACTTAAAATAATTCCAATAATATATGTAACTGAGTTAAAAATTGTTGTTAGAATACCAAAAAAGAATAATCAGGCGCTTTTTTGCGAATATTTGCCAACAAGTTTAATTAGGCCAAGTGTTGAGCCAAACTTTGTTTGTTTTTTCATGACTACTCCTTTCTATGCTTCTAATTGACTTGCGTGAATTTGTGAATAAAATTCGCAGTTTTTAATAAGCTCTTCCCCTGTGTGCCTTGAGCAATAATTTGTCCTGATTCCATAACAATTATTTGTTCACATTTTTTAAGTGCCCCAATTTTTTGTGAAATTAAAATAGTTGTACATTCATAGTTGTTTGTTATGTTTTCAATAACTTTTTTAGTAGTTATATTATCAAGAGCACTTGTTGAATCGTCTAGTATTAATATTTTTGGTTTTCTTAATAGTGTTCGCGCTATTGAAAGTCTTTGTTTTTGTCCACCTGAAAGATTAGTTGCGCCCTGTGTGATTGGGTGGTCTAAATTATCATCAAATTTATAAACAAAATCATATGCGCAAGCGTTTTTTAATGCTTCATTTATTTCTTGGTCATTTGCATTTGGTTTAGCTCATTGCATATTTGAACGAATTGTTCCCGAAAAAAGCATTGGGTCTTGATAAACAATTCCGACTGTTTGTAGTAGTTGCTCTGTGTTAATTTGGTTAACTTCTTGGTTAGCAATCTTAATTGAGCCTTCATCATACAAGTAATTATTTAGTAATAAAGATACAAGTGTTGATTTTCCAGATGCAAATAAACCAATAATACCAAGCGTAGTTTTATAGGGGATAGTTAAATTAATGTTTTTCAATGAGTAATTTGGATTATCTTTGTAGTATTTAAAATTAAGATTTTCTATGTTTATGTTATAGTCAATATTTTTACCTTCTTCAATTATTTTTAAGCCTTTTTCAACAAATAATGCATCAGCATTCGTGTTTAAAATTTCAACAATTCGAGTTGCGGAAACTCTTGCACTAAATGCAAAACGTAAAAACATTGTGATTAACAAAATACCAAAACCAATTATTCATAAGTAGTCGATAAAAATATTTACTTGAACAAGGGTATTTACTGTAGCATTTTTTGTAATAACTTCATTTCTCGCTCAGAATAATATTCCAATTTGAACAAAGTTCATAACAGCAAAGAAAATTGGATATAAAACTGATACGGTTGTGTTAAATGAAACGTTATATTTTAGTCATGCTGCGTTGGTTGTATTGAATTTATCTAGTCTTTTTTGTTCAAGATTATAAGTTTTGATGGTAGAAGCCCCCTTGATGTTTTCATCAATTTCCTTGGTTACTTCTTCAATTTGTTGTTGAACTTTTTTGATTTTTGGGCTTGATATTTTTCCAATTGCAAACAATATTAAAAATAGTAATGGGACAACTAATAATATTATTAGGGCTAATATTCAATTGACAAAGAATGACATTATTGCCCCACCAATAATCATTAAAAATCCTTTTAACATTGTTCTTAGACCTGAAACTAAAAAGTCTCAGAAAACTGCAACGTCATTAGAAATTTTTGTCATTATTGATTCAGGTTTTAAATCAGAAATGTTTTTTAGACTCAAATTATTGATTTTTTCAAACAATTTAACTCTGTAGAAATATGAAGCCCGTTCGCCAGCTCTTACATACATAAATGTTGTTATGAATGATAACAATCCAACAACTAAACATTGAATAAGTATTATTCCGATTAATCAATTTCGTACATAATCTCTGTCTGCTTCATTGAATAAGATTCACCCTTTTACAACTTCAATAGTAATTTTTTGCTTTTGGTCATCAAAAATTAATTTAATAAACTGTGAAATCATATTTGGAATAAAGAAGCTTATTATTGATGTAAGAAATATCAAAAAGCCGCCAAAAATGAATTCAAATTTCACTCTTTTTGGCAAAATAGAAATTAGTTTAAGCATAATCCCCCTTTCCTTTTTCTTTTGAAAAATGAATTAATTAGTTAATTTTGAATATTTTTTTACCTAGTTTAATATATTCATCAATTAATGATTCAAAGTATTCGAAACCTACTTTATAGAAATTATCATCTTTTAAATCTACATCTACTGATTTAAGTGTGTTTAATGGTCAATCTCTATCACCGGCAGATAAAAAGTTATTAATGTATTTTGTTAAAAATGACTCTCCTTCTTTTTTATATTTACTAAAGAAGAAGTTTGCAACAAGTTGGCCAATAGCGTATTTGTAAACATAGAATCCATAGTAAAAGTGCGGAACAGTTACGCAATATATTTGGTCATTTTTATTAAATTTTGTTTTCTTTGTTGAATATTTCATTGAATTTTTGTGGTAAATTTTCGCCAAAGATTCATAACTGGCACCTACTTCGCCATTTTCGATTGCTTTATACAAATCAAATTCATAGTTTGCTCAAATAGTTTGGCGATAAACTGTGCCAATAAATCCGTCTATCATGCTTTCAATAATTTTGAACTTAAATAAATTACTTTTGGAATTTTTTAATAAGTGGTCATATAACATTAATTCATTAAATATTGAAGCTATTTCTGCTAAAAATATAGGGTAAGCAGCATTGTGCATTTCATTGTTTTTATCACTAAAATATGAATGCATTGAGTGACCTAGTTCGTGCGCTAAAGTTTCAACAGAACGTAGGTCTCCATCGAAGTTCATTAAAATATATTTTTTGTCCAATCCATAGGTAGAACCAATTGAATACGCACCAGACATTTTGTTATCAATAGTCATAAAATCAATTCAATTTTCGCTGTAAGATCTTTTGATTGTGTTGTGGTATTCCTCACCAAAAGGTTCAAGGGCATCTAAAACAATTTGTTTCATTTGCTCTACTGTATATGTTGATTTTACATTCACTAGTTCTCTAAACGAGTCATATTTTGGACGATATTTTTCTTTGAATTTAGCCTCATAAAATTTTTTAAATCATTTGTTTCTTTTTGCTACTAATGTTTTTAGCGAGCTAACTTTGTCAAAAAGAGATAAAAGTAATTCTTCATCAACTCTATCAGAATATGTAAGCATTTGTACTGAGTTTTTATATGATCTAATTTTTGCTTTTGTGCCAATTGAATTAAATTGTTGAAACAGTAAATTTGCTAGTGAGTCTTTGTGTTTTAAACTAGCATTTTTTCAATTAATTGCCGCGTTTTTTCTTAGCACTGAATCATTTGATTTCATTAATTTTATTCTTAGTGCAGGTGATAATTTGTGTTTATTACCTTTTGAATCTAACGGATAACCATAATCAAGTTCTGCATCAGTAATTAAGTCAAAAACGCCTTCATAAGAGGGCTGAGCATTTGCTAGTTTAACAATATATTCTTCAACATTATCTTCTAATTTGTGAGAATAATCATCAATTGATGCTTGCAGTAATTTTTTATAAGATTTCAATCTAGGATCATTGACTCATTCTTTCATTTTTTCAATGTTTTTGTAAAATCTTACAGTTTCTGAACCAAGTTGCTCAGCAATATTTTGGTTAATTAAATCTCACTGGTTGCTCAATTCATTAAATTCAGTATTTGTAAGTTCTCTGTTCAAATTATTTGAGATATAGTTGCTTATTTTATTGTTTAGAATTCCTACATTAACTGAATAATTTAGGTAATCTAAATAATTTTCAATTGAATCGTATTTTGAGTCTTTAACTTCAATTGAGTATTGCATAGCTTGTTTATATTGATCAAATAAATCGTTAATTGTCTTACCATCAAGTAGATATTCTAGGTCAAAAAGATATTGTTTTTCAACCTCTTTTACGTTTTTATATTGTTTCATACTACCCCCCAATTTTTTATTATTTTATTATATTACAATAGTCTAAATTAATTCATTTATATAAACACTTAAGAATTTATCCCAATTCAATAGTAATATTATTGATATAGGTAAAAAAATAAGATAAATATTCAAAAATTTTTGCTATATTTTTTTATATAAATTTTAAAGTAATTTATAATTCTCCATTATGAAAGACATAAGAGGTTTTAACACTAGAAAAATATTAAGTATTTTTTCAAGCGAATTTTGTACTTCGCTGTGTTTTTCTTATGGCGAATACTTCGAAAATATATTTGATTTAGCTTCCTCCGTTAATTACTAGTTTTACTAGTAGAAATTTAATAAAAAAACAAACAAAACTAAGGAGAGAACTATGAAAAAAAATCGTAACGTTCGCAATGTTATCGAGCTTAAAGAAGTAGTTAAAGAGTTCGAAGACAAAGTAGTTTTAGAAAACGTTAATTTAGAAATTAAAAAAGGTGAATTTATTACATTATTAGGACCATCAGGTTCTGGAAAAACAACAATTTTAAGATTAATTGCAGGTTTTGAAAGAGCAACTCGGGGTGAAATTAAATTTCACGACCGGGACATTAAAGATTTACCACCACACAAAAGAGATTTATCAACAATTTTTCAAGATTATGCACTTTTTCCAAACTTAAATGTTGAAGGTAACATTAAATATGGTTTGGCACTAAAAAGAATACCTAAAGAAACAATTAATCCTAAATATGAAAAATTATTAGTTGAAAAACAAAAACAATGAACAAAAAAAGCTAATGATGAAATGGCCAAACTTGACAAACTTCAAACAAGATATGAATTAGAAATGGAAGCATTAAAACCTAATTCACTACCTTACAAAAGAAGACAAAAATATTTAGATAGATCTGACTTTATTTATTCATACTGAGAAAACTATGTTGCAACAAAAACTGAAGACTTTGAAAAGAAATATCTAACACGTAGAATTTCTAAAGAAGAAATGAATCAAGAAGTTGCTAAAATTGTTGAACTAGTTGGCTTAAAAGGTTCAGAAACTAAAGCAATTAATGAACTATCTGGTGGTATGAAACAACGTGTTGCACTTGCTCGTTCACTTGTTATTGAGCCTGAAATTTTACTTCTTGACGAACCATTGAGTGCGCTTGATGCTAAAATTAGAGTAAAAATGCAAAAATTACTAAGAAATATTCAACAACGTCTAGGAATTACATTCATTTTTGTTACTCATGACCAAGATGAAGCACTTGAACTTTCAGATAGAGTGGCAATCATGCGTGATGGTGTTATTGAGCAATATGACACTCCAAAACAAATTTATGACTATCCAGTAAACAAATGAGTTGCAAACTTTATTGGTTCATCAAACATTTACAATGCAATTTTCAATGAAGATGCAACAGTTACATTTATGGATAAAACATTCAAAACTATTCATGATGAAGATGAATTTGTTGCAGGCAGCGAAGTTGATGTTTTAATTCGTCCAGAAGATATTGACATTATGGACGCATCTGAAACTAAAAAAACCAATGGACTTATTGGTAAAATTGTTGATATTACTTACCGTGGAAGCTACTACTATTTAAAAGTTGACTTCAAAAACGGTTTTAGCATTTTCGTTGAAACTGCTAAAAAATTCGATTTAGACCAAGAAGTTTCAATTTCTTGAACAATCGACTCAATTCACATTATGGCAAAAGACTCGAAATGAGATTATTCATCTGATGAATACTAAATTTAAAAGTTCATTAGGATTTAACAAACAACTTTTATTACTTTTACCATATGTGTTTATTGCAATCTTTTTGATTGTTCTTCCAATGATTTTAATTGTTGTTCAGGCTTTTACACCTCGCGAAAATTTTGACACAGCATTATTAATCAAACAATTTAATACTTGAGTAATTATTGGCAGAAGTTTAAGAATTGGTGTAATTTCATCAATATTGTGTTTATTAATTGGTTTTCCATATGCATATTTTGTTGCAACAACAAAAAGCAAAATATTACAAGTTTATGCAATGAGTCTTATTCTTTCACCAATGGTTATTTTCACAATTGCTAAAATTTATGCAATTAGAGGATTTTTCCTAAGCATTTTTGACGAAGACGTCTTAAATTCAGAATGATTCATGATTTTAGCGCTAACATACCTTAACTTACCATACATGATAATGCCGCTTTATTCTGTTTTTAAAGATATGCCTAAAAACATCATTGAGGCTAGTTCAGATTTAGGTTACAACAGATTTCAAACTTTATTTAAAGTTGTTATTCCATACAGTTTTAAAGCGATTTTATCAGGCTTAAGTTTAATCTTTTTAGCATCAGCAACCACCTTTGTTATTAGTGATAAATTATTGCCAAACCCAGCCCAACTGCAAACAGTTGGTTCGCTAATTAACCAATACTCTGACCCATCAAATGCTTATGAACTTTCAACTGGTTCAGTGCTTGTTTTAGTAGTCAGTGCAATATTCATTGGTTGCTATGCAATGATTAATTTTGTACCACGTTTAATAATTAGACTAGCAGCTACAAAATCAAGAAAAGGGGTAAAAAATGAATAAATTTACAACTTTTTTAAGAAAATCATACATTTATTTAATTCTTGCACTAACATACATTCCATTATTTTTTGCGGCTGTATTTAGTTTTAGTAAACCAAGTAAAAAAGGATATTTATCAACCTCTTGAAACGGGTTTACAACTGAAGCATGAAGCGAATTTTTCACAGAAGGAAGAGATATTGCTTTAATTAACTCAATTATTATTGCCTTTTTTACATCGATTTTAGTTGTCTTCATTTCACTAATTACAGTTTTTGCACTATGAAGACAAAAAAATAAAAAATACGAATTAGTAACAAAAGCAGTAAACAACATTCCAATTATTAACCCCGACAACATAACAGCCATTGGACTAGTTTTAGTGTTCACTTTATTCTTTGGTGTTCTTTCTGTGGTTAATGAAGGAATTATTCGAGGAATTGTTGCTCATACAGTTATGGCGCTTCCTTACGGAATTTCTTTAATGTATCCAAGAAGCGAAAAATTTGAGCGTTCGCTTTATGAAGCTAGTCAAGATTTGGGGTATTCAAAAGTTCAATCTTGATTTAAAACGTATTTTGTATACATGATTCCAACAATTGTTTTTGCTGGATTAGTTGCTACATTTTTATCATTTGACGACTTTATAATTTTAAAAACAACTACAAATACTTCAACACTAGGGACAAAACTTTACGAGGGTAATATTAAACCTTGAGGCCTTGTTGTTGGTACTGCAATTCTTTTTGCTACCTTTATTGGTAATGCGATTTACATTGGATATAAAGCAAAAATGACAAAAACTAAAAAAGTTTTAGGAGGCACAAATGCGAACTAAAACAAAAAATATCCTAAAAAAATCAGCAATCGCACTTGGAATTATTGGCTCATTAAGTGCTGTATCGGTTGCGATTGCACTAAAAGCCAAAAAACCTTTTAAACCTACTTTTTATAACTATAAATCGTATATGTCAGATAGCGGACGCGAAATTTTGTCTAGCAATTATGACTTTAAAGAATTTGACACTTTAAACGAGTTTACAAAAGCAATTTTAACTCGTAAGGCACTTGGTGGAATTGGTAGTGATGCCCAAGCAGTTCAATTAATTAGACGTGATAAATTAAAAGAAATAGATTATTTAAAAGTATTTATTAAAGACCAAAAAAATCGTCCAAATTGAGCAAAAGATGCCCAAGGTAAAAATTTACCATACGAGCAATACCGCGACAAAAAGGAATATAGAGAATTTCAAAAATCTCTTTTTACAGATTTAGTTTGAAGCCATATGTCAAGATATGATGATGTATTATTAACTAATTATGATGGCAAAAAATTCCAAGAAATTGACGGTAAAAAACGTCACTTATATGATTATTTTGTGCCTTATTTTAGCCAAGATATGGTTATAGCTTACAACCCATTTAAAGTTGTTAAAGAATTAATAAATCAATCAGTAACTGAAGAAGAAATTCAGAAAAAATTGTATGAATTTGACCAAAAAATTATTGACAGCATTTATGAAAATGGTGTCAATAAAGGCAAACAGGACAATCAAAAAGAAGTGATTATGTCTGACATTTTGAAAGCTTTAAAATCAAATGGCTTTAATCGTTTTGCCATTACCGACGCTGTTAGAGACAACATGATTTATGGATCTGCATATGAATATGACAACAAAGACAAATATTTTGATACAAATATAACTGGTAAAGCAAGTACAATTGATGAACCAAATTTATACATAAAATTGATTGATAATTTTGGTAAATTAATCAAAAACTCTCTAGATTATTCATTGACTGACCAAAATATTAACTTTATTGGCGATGGACAATTTTTACTAACTCAACTTGTTGAACCAGATTTAGATAATTCAAAAATTCAAGCAGCTATTTTATATAATGGTGATGCACTTGACGCTTATTTTTCAGAAGATAACATAGAAAGAAGTAAGAATGGATCAATTCGTTTCATTCGCCCTAAATCTAATTTACTACTTATCGATGGTTTAGTGATGGCTAAAAATGCAGATGTTGAAGAATCAGATTATGACAAGTTAATTAATACTTATGTAGATGCAGTTTCTGATGGTCTTCAAGTAGATTATCCTGAAAAAGCATTGGAAAAATTTGAAGAAACATCAAGCTATATTAATTTTGACAACGTTAACTATACACCAACAGTCAAAAGACTTTATGAATATGTAGCTAAAAATTACTTCTCTGATTTAAGTGAATTTGAAAAATCATATGTAACTAACTTGTATGAAATTAAAGATAATTACACATTATTTAACCCAGTTACTCAAAGTGAAAAATTAAAGTACAAAGTTATTCACAAAGCTATTGAGCCAACTGACCAAAAAACTTCAACAAACATTAATACATACTGAAATAAAGTTACTAAAAAATAATTTAAAACCTCGCACGAGGTTTTTTTGTTTTTGAGCAAGTGCACATAATCCATTATAATAATATGTTAAACAAATAAAAAAAGGATTAAAATGAATCTAAAAATAATCAAAAATACAATAAGCACAATTGCTATTAGCTCGATGCCACTGAGTATTGTTTCATGCTCTAAACAACAGGTTAATGACCGATTACTGATCACAATAAATAATATTAATTTTAATAACAAAGTCGACTTCACACTTGATGATATAAATGAAAAAGATATAAAAACTCAATATAATGACACTATTTATAAAGAAGTTAAGATTAAAGAAATTAAAAAAGATGCTGCAAAAGGTATTTTAGTTGTTGAACTAGTTGCCACTAAAATTAATGGAGAAATTAAAAATCAAATAATCACAATAGATGGTTTTAAAAAATCTTTAAATAATACTGAATTTAACTCAAAAATTTATTTTGAGGTAAATAATTATGAAGCAGAAAATTTTGAATATCTAAAATGAGAAGATCCCTCAACATTTCTTGCTGAAGATATGAAAATTAATTATTCAAAAACTGGTTTAAATTCGAATGAATTAGTGGATTTAAAAAATGAAATTATTGATTTTAAAACAGATGATGAAAAGAGAACTATAACAATCAAATATAAATTATCATATAAATCAAATGCAAAAAATATTGGTGAATTTGAATATATTATTAAATTCCCAGAAAAAGAGGTTCATTAATGAAAAAACTTTTATTACCCATTTCATCTGTTGCAATTTTGAGTTCTTTAGTAAGTGTTTCATGTTCCCAATCCAATTCAAAAATGAATGAAAAAGCAAAATTAATAACTTTAAAAGCCATTGCAAAAGAAGTTAGAGATGATGTAAATTTAGTTGATTTTACAAGTGAAAAATACATAAAAATTAATGGTTCTGATATTAATACTGAAATTAGAATAAAAAGTATAAATCCTGAAGGCGACAAGATAAAAGTTTTTTATGTTGTAAGAGATATTCACACAAATTTAATAAGTGACATTCAAAGTGCAATTTTGGATATGAATTATATTCAAACAAAGGCAAAAACAGAATATAAAGGTAAAACATTAATTTACAAAAAAAGTGATTATTATAAGCCACTTAATAATTTGAAAGGACAAGAATTATTAAATGCTTTAATTAAATTACAAGCTCAAAAATGAAGCCAACATGTTCAAAGGGGAAAAGAAAAAGGTTATTCTAGATACACTGAACTTTATGATATTTATACAAAAGCATTCGTTGATAAATATTATGAAAAAGACAATACTCTTTTAGATATTTACTCTGAAAATCCTAAAGGAAAAGATCCATATTCATTTGATTTTAACAATAGACATGGCAAAGATTTATCAGGCGATGAGGGCAAAGCTGTTAGAGGGAGAAAAAATCAAGAAGGTGAAATGTATAATAGAGAACATCTTGTGCCTCAATCATGATTTGCAAAAGATCAAGATGTTCGCACAGATGCCCACTTTGTTTGGCCAACAGATAAATATGTAAATAATGCGCGCGGAAATAGTTCATTTGGAATTGCAGGTAAAAATGCTAAAGTTTCTCTAAATGGAACAAAAACTAGTGCAAATGTATCTGAACCTATCGACGAATTTAAAGGTGATGTTGCCAGAGCGTTAATGTATTTTGCAATTACTCACAATAATAAACTAGTTGAAGGTATGCTTGGAAACACATATTTAGCAGCATTTCCATTCATATCTAAGAATTATTTAGATACCTACATTGATTGAAATAATAAAGATGTTATTGATATGTTTGATATTGATAGAAATAATGAAATCGACAAAGCATATGATAATGGTCTTAGAAACCCATTTACAGATTATCCTCAGCTTGCTGACTTAATTTGAAAAAACACTAACACACCATTTGTTGATTATGGCATACTTATGGGTATTGAATAAAATAAAAATTACCAATTCTTTTTAAAAATGAATAAATTGGTAATTTTTATTTTTATACTTAAGTGGGAAATGTAGGAAAATTATATAAATATTTTGTAAAAATATAATTTTAAAACACTTAATTTTGCCAAGATAACATTTGTGAATCAAAATCTTATTCTTTGTATATTTCTATTGCACTTATTGGTTATTGTTTTTTATTTTTTTCTTCTATTTCTTTGTCAATTTTTGCTTTTTGCTCTTTAACTTCACTTAATATTGTTTCTAAATATTTTTTAACACCTATATACAATTCTTTTACAGCATTTGATTTAGTTATATTTTTGGAAATATCAATTGCTGCTTTTAATTTTTCATGTCCTTTTACATACAATTTATTTTCTTTTATTTGTTTTTCAAATTCTTCAGCATTTTTAAATGTAGCTTTGTATTCAGATTTTGCAGATTTTAATTCAGGGTCTGCTTTTTCAATTCCTTTATTTAATTTTTCTGCATATTCTTTGTATATATCTATTGATATGTCTTCGGTTTTTTCTTTTTCTTCGACTTTATTTTTAGCATCGTCAATTATTGCTTGTAACTCTTTTTTAGTTTCTTCTTTTGAAATGTGTGCTTGTAATCTATTGGCGGTTAAAAATGCATCTTTGTATTTATCTTTCTCTTTTAATACTTCGGATTCAACTTTTCTTTTTTTAGTAATCAAAACTGAAGCCGCAACTACGCCAGCTACTGCGCCAATTGCTAAAACAGAAGTTACAGAACCTAGTATAATTTTTCGTTTTTTACTCATTTCTCCTCCTAACTACCATTATATATATATATATATATACGTTCTACTTTTCCATATTTTCCATAAAATCGGCTTTGTATGGTCTGTATTTGACCAATATATTTATCTAATAAAATTCACTAATTTTAAATGCACAATTAGTACTTTGTTACTTATTTAAAATAGTGTTTTTTGGCGACAATGAAATAAAAAAAATTACCAATTCTTTTTAAAAATGAATAAATTGGTAATTTTTAATTAATTGTGTTTTAATTCTTTTGCTTTTTCAGCATTAAAGAATTTAACAAATTCGGTTGCTAAATCAATAGCGGCTTTAATATCAACTAGTGAACAAACACCAATTGGTGAGTGTAGATATCTTTGTGGTAATGAAAATGTTATTGCAGGAACTCCACCTTTACCATATTGTAGGGCTGTTGCGTCATTTCCACCACCTTCTGAAATATATTTATAGGCGGGGATATTGTGTTTGCGTGCTAATGACATTAACATTTCTGTAAATTTAGGGTTAGTTAACAAACCACCATCTTTAACAAGCAATGCAACACCATCACCAAGTTTTGTGCCACCTTTTATAGCTCCAGTTGTGTCGTGACTAGCACAAGTATCAATTGCAATTGCAACATCAGCATCAATTATTGAACTAGCTGTTTTTGCACCTCTTAATCCAACTTCTTCTTGAACTGTTCCAACAATATATGTTTTATTTGGTAAATTTAAATCTTTAATATTGTTTGCTAAAAAGTCAATAACAGTTACGCCTGCTCTATTATCCATTGCTTTACCCGCAACTAGATTGTTTGGCATATCAAATGATTCGCCAGACATGTAAACTCTATCACCTGCTTCAATGCCAAAGTCAATTGCTTCTTGTCTAGTTTTAAAACCTGCATCAACATAAAGTTCTTTATTTGTTGGAGCTTTTTTAACTTTTTCATCTTCTAAAATATGAATTGAAGTGTGGCCAAAAATTCCTAAAATTTCTTTGTTGTCTTTATTTGTGACAATTTTACATTTGGTGCCAATAACTGTAACTGGTCAAATTCCACCAACTGGCGCAACAAGCAAGTTACCATTATCTTCAATATTTCTTACAAAATATCCAACTTCATCCATGTGCACAGCAATCATAATAACTGGAGCATTAGGGTCAGATTGTTTGTTTGTAATGATTAAAGAACCAAATCCATCACGACTAAATTCTAAGTTATCTGACTTAATATTGTTCTTTAAAGCTTGAGCAACTGGTTCTTCATATCTACTCATTGCCTCAATTTCCATGTATTGTTTTAAACGGTCTGAAATTTCTTTAAAATTATTCATTTTATATAAGCCTTTCTATTTATATATTGGTTAAGTACAATAATATTAAATGATAGCAAATTTTAAAATAAGATTCTTTTATTAACTATATATACGATAATGTTTCATATTTTGGTGAATATTTCATAAAATCATTGCCAAATTAAGCGCTTTTTGAGTTGATATTTAAATAAATATTATAATTGTTTAGCATTCATATCATCTTTATTAAATAAGGAGAAGATTAAAATGAAAAAACCTCGTTTTATTGTTCCTATGATAAGTTCAATATTTTTCCCATTATTGGCAGTATCTTGCGTAAATTTTGGCGCTCAAAATGAAAATAAAAATCCTCAAAAAAAATGATAACCAAAATCCACCTAAAAAAATCTGATCCAGTAGCACCAAAGCCTCCTGCAAAAAATCCAGGAACTCCAAAACCAGGAACTCAAAAACCATCAAAAACTACAAAACCAGGAACAACTACTCCTCCAACTCAAGCAAACCCAACCCCGCAACCACCTACTACAAACAATCCCGGTAATGAAAATAGCCCTAAACCAATTGATAATCAAGCTTGGGAACAATTAAAAAAAGACATTTGACAACCAAAATATGTTGAAGGTAAAACACATTTTGTGCGTGTTCCTTATTATGTTAAATTACATTTAAATAATACAAATAAAACCATTGGTTTGTGAGCAAATCACCTTGATAGTCCAGATAATAAAGGATCAGAACCTGAAGCTTCATCGAGTTTACGAACTAAGTATCGAAGAATCCGAAGTCAGGGAGCACAAGAAGTTAGTGAATTTTTGGCACTAAAAGAAGTATTGTCAACTCCAACAAATGATGATTTTATAATCTATGGTGGGGATACTAATATAAAAAATGAGAATTATTTTTTAATAAATGAAATATTGAATAATACAAATATTGAGTCAACCCTTTCTACTAAGGAAAATTTAGCTAATAAAAAGAAATATAATGAAACATTTTTAACTTCTTTAGGTACAAAAGGTAATTATTCGCACCAATATGACAAAATGATGTTTATTAATAACGATATGAATTCATTTAATCCAACAATTGTAGAAAATAATCACAAACCTTTTAAAATTAACATATTTAGAACATTTGATCATATAATCTCCAAACAAGAATTGAATTTTTCTTATGATGCTAAGTCAAACTCTGATCATTCGATTATTAGGAGCAAAATCTCAGATCACGCTCCTGTGTTAACAGATATTGAAAATAGTTTCAATATTTCAACTTCAAATGTTAGCGATAAATTAAAAACAAATCAAAACTTAGGTAAAAATAAAAACACAATAAGAATTGGTCATTGAAATATTTTGAATTATGGCGGAAAAGATGACAAACAAGATTCCATAGCAAAAACAAGAGCTATTACTGAGACAATTCAAAAAGCTGGTTTTGATGCCATTGCTTTAACAGAAATAAATGATGGCGCTGGAGATACTGCTGCAAAAACTCTTAAAAAATACTTGCCAAATCATTATGAAATTGCAGTTCAAGAGGAAAAATATACAAAGATTGATGAATATTATATCAATTCAGGAAGATTTGGAAAAGGTCAACAAGAACAAGTAGTTGTTGTTTACAATAAAAATGTTTTTTCATATTATGGACAAAATCTATCTTGAAATAAGCCAATTCAATATTGAACAGACTAACCATATTTATTAATTACTAGGCATGCCTAGTTTTTATATTTTTAAAGCAAAATACAAGTTAAGGCGAAAATTTTGCTATCATTTAATTAATAAATTAATATTTACTTTTTGAATTCATAAATAGTTTATTAAGTAAAAACCCAAATTGAAATTTAAGGAGGTATTATGGCAAAAAAAGTGAAGCAAAATAACACTAATGAAGCAGTAAAACAAAGAATTATTAATGCAGCCAATTCCTCTAGTATTTCGCTTTATAAAGAATATAATTCGTCTTCAAAAGGTTTGCAAAATGATGAAATTATTGCCGAAAACAAAGAGTTATATGGTTCAAATAAATTGGATAAAAAATCTGCAAATACGCTTTGACGCAAAATTGTTTCGTCATTCTTCAATCCTTTTTCAATAATTTTGATTGTTTTATCAATAATTTCAATGATTACTGACATTATTTTACCTTTGCGTGGCGGCAAAAATGCTGAGCCAGCAACAATGGTAATTATTTTGTCCATGGTCATTATTAGTGGTACATTACATTTAGTTGAAGAAGTAAGATCTTCATCTTCATCTGAAAAACTAATAAAAATGATTTCAACAACAGCAAGAGTAAAGAGGGGTGGAATATTTTACGAAATACCACTAGAAGAAATTGTAGTTGGTGATATTGTTACACTCGCTGCTGGAGATATTATTCCAGCTGATTTAAGAATATTAAGTGCCAAAGACCTTTTTGTTTCTCAGTCATCTTTAACTGGAGAAAGTCATTCAATTGAAAAATTGGCCAATCTTGTACCTAAATATGAATATGAAAATCTAGTTGATTATCATAATTTAGCATTCATGGGTTCAAATGTTATATCAGGATCTGCAACAGCAATTGTTGTTGCCACTGGTAATCAAACTTATATTGGCCAAGTTGTTCAAAAAATTAATGCCAAACCAATCAAAACTGATTTTGAAAAAGGTGTAAGTTCAATTTCAAAATTGCTTATCAGAATTATGATGATTATTGTGCCAATTGTCTTTTTAATAATAGGCATTAAAGGACAAATTTCAGGTAATAATAAATGACTTGAAGCATTTTTATTTGCAATTTCAGTGGTTGTAGGACTAACCCCTGAAATGCTGCCAATGATTATTACATCAACCCTTGCCAAGGGCGCAGTAATAATGTCAAAGAAAAAAACAATAATTAAATCGCTTAATTCAATTCAAAATTTTGGTGCTATGGATGTTTTTTGTACTGATAAAACAGGAACACTAACATTAGATGAAATTGTTTTAGAGCGCCACATTGATGTATCTGGAAAAGACAATAACAAAGTTTTAAAATACGGTTTTTTAAATTCTTATTTTCAAACTGGTTTAAAAAATCTTTTGGACTTGTCAATTATTGATAAAACTGATGAATTAAGTGTTGTTGATGAACAATTAAGAAAACTTGATTCAAGTTATGTAAAAGTTGACGAAATACCCTTTGATTTCGAAAGAAAACGGATGTCAGTTGTTGTAAAAGACAAAACAAAAATTCAAGTTATCACTAAAGGCGCTGTTGAAGAAATGATTTCTGTTTGTAGTCATATTGAAATCGAAGATGATGTTAAGGAACTTGATCAAAAAACTATTGATAAAGTTATAAAACACGTTGACAAACTTAATGACCAAGGCATGCGTGTAATTGCGGTTGCAAGAAAAGACGTTGATGAATCACAAGTTGGCAAATTTGGTGTTGCTGATGAATCAAAAATGATTTTAATTGGTTATCTTGCTTTTTTAGATCCGCCAAAAGAATCAACTGCTTCAGCAATTGAAAACTTGCATAAATTAGGTGTTGAGGTTAAGATACTAACTGGGGATAATGCTAGAGTAACAAAAGCAATTTGTGCTCAAGTTGGCCTAGATGCTGATAAAGTTATTCTTGGTAAAGATATTGAAAATTTATCAACACCTGATTTAGAAGAATTAGTAAATAAATACAATATTTTCGCAAAATTATCACCTGATCAAAAAGCACAAATTATTACTGCCCTACGTAATAAAGGTCATGTTGTTGGCTATATGGGTGATGGAATTAATGATGCTCCGGCAATGAAAGCTGCTGATGTGTCAATTTCCGTTGACACTGCAGTAGATATTGCAAAAGAAAGTGCGAATATCATACTGCTTGAAAAAGATTTAAATGTATTAGCCACCGGCATAATTGAAGGCCGTAAAACTTATGCTAATATGAATAAATATATTAAAATGACTGTTGCAAGTAATTTTGGTAACATAATTAGTATATTGATTGCTTCAATAATGCTTCCATTTGTTCCAATGCTAGCAGTTCAAATATTATTTTTAAATTTAGTTTACGATATTTCTTGCGGTTCAATTCCTTGAGATAATGTTGATAAAGATCTGCTTTTAAAACCTCGAAAATGAAATCCTAAGTCGATTACTCGATTTATGTTGTGATTTGGTCCAGTTTCGTCAATTGTTGATGTTTTAGGATTCATATTATTGCGCTATGTTTTTATTCCACAGTTGTATCCGAGTTTAAATGTTGATTCAGCCGAATTTATGACATTATTCCAAACTGGCTGATTTATAATTTCAATGTGAACACAAAGTTTAATAATTCATTTTATACGAACTGAGAAAATTCCATTTATTCAATCTCGACCAGCTCTTCCACTATTATTATTTTCAATATTGGGTTCAATATTAATTACAGTTAGCCCATTTATTCCTTGGCTAAGTGGCGCAATTAAAGTTCAACAATTAAATCCTTGGTTCTACTTAATGCTTTTGGGTTTAATAGTTTTATATGTAACTTTAACACTTATTGTTAAGTCGCTATTTATTCGCAAATATAAAGAACTTCTTTAATTTAAAACACGCGCGGGCGTGTTTTAATATTCCTCAATAAATCAACCATAATATAATTTCACGATTTTTTCATGTTCTTTAAAATCGCTACATAAATTTGTTAGTGTATTTCGAAATACAGGGCCATGACCGCCGATGCGATTTTGCTCTCAAGTTATAAAATGCGCAAATTCATGCTCGATTGTGTGTTTAATTTTAGCTTCAGGATAAAAAAATAAATACTTTGTGTAGTAAATAATATTTTTAAAATCATCTTTGTTTGCGAATGTTTCTATATTCTTTAAACTACGTATATATTTCCCATACGCACCATTCAGGGACTTTATCATATACGGTATTTTTCTATTTATTTTTTCTTCGATTGATTCATGTTTGTTTTTAATTATTAACTCTAAGTAGTTGGCCATTATTTCAATAACTTGTTTATTTTGCGTTTTCAATTTATTTTCAATTGATTTTGGTAAAAAAAATGTAACTTTTTTATTCTCAAAATCAATCAGTGGTTTGGTTGACTTTTTATTTAAAAACAAAATTTTCACATCGAATTCTGTGCCTAAAATAAACATTTTTTTGTGCGTTTTTAAACTTAAAAATGGCGCGATGCCTCTAACAATATTAATTTGGTTTTTAAAAGCACTTGCAATATTTTGTAATAAATTTTCAATACTTTTTTCAGTGCAGTAATTTACTAATATTACTTTATTTAATTCATATATGACAATATGTAAACAAGTTACATATCTGTAGCATGCGTGAGAATTGCGTTTTTTATATAGCAATCTATATTCATTGCTGTTATGAGAGTAAAACTTTATGAATTCACTATTCATTTTGTTTTAATCCTCGTTCTCATTTTTTGATTTCTTTTAGGGATTTAACTTTATTAACTCTAATTATTTCGAGCATATTTTTAATTTTATCTGTATTAATAGAAGGCGAACTTGACAATTGGTTATAAACGTCATTTAAAATTGTTTCAAAATTGTCAGTATTCACTACTATTGACCACTCTTGTTTTCCTTGTAAATTGTAATTTGCCTGTGTTGGTAAAAATAATAGCGAAAATGTTGGAATTTTAAAGCCGCACATTTTATTAAAATGTTCAATGTGGCGTAAATTTTGATGTAAAGGGTTAGCGAACTTTGCTTTTTTATTGTCATTAACAACATAAATGAAACGATTATTACTATCTCCCTCAATATTGCCTTGGAAATATTTTGATTCAACAATAATAATAAATTTGTCACAGTAAAGCAAACCATCTATTTCAAACTGTTGTTCGCCTCCATAACTAAATTTTGAACCTTTTATAAATTTGTATTTTGAATTTGCAGCATAATTTTCTAATAATCGATTTACATTTTCTTCGAATTTAAATCCTAAAGTATCTTTTCGTCTTTGTCTTAAAGCAAAAAATATTGATAATGATATTATTAAAGTAAATACCAATACCATTAAGATTATCCCTAAAGTAATTCCAAAAATCATATTTTTACTGATAGGATAAATTTCTCAATTATTAGATGTTTTATTATTAATATCACTCAATATTTTATTCATAATCTAAATTATAATTAATTAGATAATTTCTTAAAAATATATTTTATAGTTTATAATAAATTTATATTAATTAGGAGGTGAAATGTCAATCCGAATATTTTCAGTTATAGGAAGTGTTAACAAAGATTCATTGTCAGAAAAACTGAACAATGAAGTTGTTAAATTATTAATGAAAAAATTTCCTAATTCAACATTAAATCAATTGAACACGTCAAATTCAGAGTTTCAAAATACATCGTTAAATGCAAATAATTTTAGTGAATTTTTTACAGAAACCAACTCAGATCATTGAATAGATATTTTAAAGGAAACTAATGTTTTAGTTATCTCAAGCCCGATGGTCAACTTTAACTATTCTGCAGGTATCAAAAACTTTATAGATTCAGTTGCGGTTGCCAATAAAACATTTTCATATAAATATAGTAAAAAGAATGGGTCGATTGGTTTGCTAGATAATTTAAAAGTTATTATTTTAGGAACACAAGGCGCTCCAGAAGGCTGATATCCATTTGGGAATTTCATTGAAAATTTACGGGGAATTTTTGACTTTTTTGGTGCCAATCAAATTGAAACATTACTTGTAGCGGGTAATAAAGTTGAACCTAATTCTTCAAAAACTCATGAACAAATAATTGACGAAAATCAATCAAAACTAATTGAAATAGTAAATTCAATAAATTATTAATAATTTTGAAAGGTGTCCTTATTGGGCGCTTTTTTATTAAGTTATTTTAGTTTACAAATTTTATAAAAAATAAAGGCATTTGCCTTTATCATTATATTTTTCCTGTTGATGCTAAAACGATTCCCGCTGCCGTAACACCAATTCAAACAAAAACTACAATAACACTAATTGCAATACTGATAGATGAAATAATAATACCTGCAAGCGCAAGAGACTTGCCATTATCATTTCTTTTTTTAGATAAAGAATATCCTAAACATGAAAGAATAAGACCAATCACTGAAAAACCAATGATTGATAAAACTAAACCGGCAATTGCTAGCCCATTAGACTCGTTATTTACTGGTTTCTGCTCGCTTTGGATATTACTGCTCATAATGTTTTGCTCACTAGTTTTTTCTTTTAAAGCCGCATTACAATCAGGACAATTTACAATATTTTCAGTAAATTTTTTGTTGCATGACTCACAAAAATAAAAATTCATTAAAGCTCCTATATATTATCAAAATATTTTTATGCTTAAAATTATACATTAGTGTTTTGTGTTGCTGCAAGAGATTTTCATTACTGTTAATTTAATGATAATTCTATAAATTACCAATTTCAATATAAAATTAGTGTCTTTCGAATTTAGTCTTGTAATAAATACCTTATTTTACAATTTAAAAATAGTTAATAAATTTATATTAAATTGGATATTGTTTTTTATCTATGCGATTGTTTTCTTGCACCCTTTAAATTTTTATATTTTATAAATATTTTTTAGCTGTTTTAAAAAATGTGATATTATGTCTATATAGATATAATCTAATTAGATGTTTTGGAGTGTAAATGAGTCAAAATTTAGAATCAAGTATCCGTGAATCGTTGCAAAATTTAGTTACTTCGTTTGATAAAAAAATCAATAAGATTGCATTAGAAAACAAAATAACCTTAAGTCAATTTATGGTTCTTGAAGCATTATATTTGCAGGGAGATATGTGCATATCTCAAGTTAGAGATTTAATTTGTAGTAGTGTTGGTACAATACCTATAATAATTAATAATCTAGAGAAAGCTAATCTTATTAAAAGAGTTTGCGTTCCTTGTGACAAGCGAATGTCAAAATTAGAACTAACTAACGAGGGTCGAGAGGTTATTAGCAGATTGCTACCTATAAATAAGTCAATAATTAAAAACTCATTCAAAAATTTATCTGAAGATGAAAAAAAACAATTGTTATATCTATTGAACAAAATTGAAATTAATTAAGTAGGAGAAAAAATATGAGTATCATTACATCACTATCAAAAAGAAGATCATACTATTTAATAAATAAAAAACTTGAGACTTCAAAAGATATTATTGTTGAAAAAATCAAAGAATTAACTGAACTAGTTCCAGACGCATTTAATATGAGAAGCTCGCGCGTTGTAGTTGCTTTTGACGAAAAACATGAACAAATTTGAGATGCAATTTATGATTCATATGGTGGTAAGGTAGCCCGCGATAAAATTGATTCATTTAAGGCTGGAGCAGGAACAATTTTATTTTATTATGACAAAAATACTATCGAAAATATGCAAAACGCGTTTAGTTTATATGCAGATAACTTCCCAATTTGAGCAAATCAAACAAACGGCGCATTACAAATGTCTATTTGGTCAATGTTGAGAGAACTTAATATTGGAGCAACATTACAACACTACAACCCAGTTATTGATAAAAAGCTACAAGAATTATTGGGATTACCAGAAAATTTTGTTTTAGTTGCGCAAATGCCATTTGGTGGAATTGAAAAAGAAGTTGAACCAAAACAAGAAGAACCTATTGTTAATAGAGTTATTGTTGCTTAATGTCTAAAGCAGGTATAGACCTGTTTTTTAATTAATATTAAATATTATATTAAGTATTTCATTTTATTTATTTAAAAGCATTTAATGTTCTTTTCTGAATTTTTAACAATGCAAAAAAATTTCAAAAAAATATTTTTATTTTTAATAAAAGTGTTATCATAGTTAAGCAACTTGATTGTAGATGTTGCAATTGTTCTTTGAAAACTAGATATATAAACATGACGAAGTCAATTTTTTCGAGAGTTTGATCCTGGCTCAGGATGAACGCTGGCTGTGTGCCTAATACATGCATGTCGAGCGAAGTGATTTATCACTTAGCGGCGAATGGGTGAGTAACACGTACTCAACGTACCCTTCAGTTTGGCATAGCGGTTGGAAACAACCGATAATTCCAAATACTCGTAGATGCCGCATGGCATTTACGGAAAAGACGCTTTAAAGCGTCGCTGGAGGAGCGGGGTGCGCAACATTAGCTAGTTGGTGAGGTAACGGCCCACCAAGGCGATGATGTTTAGCGGGGTTGAGAGACTGATCCGCCACACTGGGACTGAGATACGGCCCAGACTCCTACGGGAGGCAGCAGTAGGGAATATTCCACAATGGACGAAAGTCTGATGGAGCGACACAGCGTGCAGGATGAAGGCCCTATGGGTTGTAAACTGCTGTGGTAAGGGAATAAAAAATAGTGTAGGAAATGCCACTATATTGAATGTGCCTTATTAGAAAGCAACGGCTAACTATGTGCCAGCAGCCGCGGTAATACATAGGTTGCAAGCGTTATCCGGAATTATTGGGCGTAAAGCGTCTGTAGGTTGTTTGTTAAGTCTGGCGTTAAATTTTGGGGCTCAACCCCAAACCGCGTTGGATACTGGCAAACTAGAGTTATGTAGAGGTTAGCGGAATTCCTTGTGAAGCGGTGAAATGCGTAGATATAAGGAAGAACACCAACATGGCGAAGGCAGCTAACTGGACATACACTGACACTGAGAGACGAAAGCGTGGGGAGCAAACAGGATTAGATACCCTGGTAGTCCACGCCCTAAACGTTGATCATTAGCTGATGGGGAACTCATCGGCGCAGCTAACGCATTAAATGATCCGCCTGAGTAGTACGTTCGCAAGAATAAAACTTAAAGGAATTGACGGGGACCCGCACAAGCGGTGGAGCATGTGGTTTAATTTGAAGATACGCGTAGAACCTTACCCACTCTTGACATCTTCTGCAAAGCTATAGAGATATAGTGGAGGTTAACAGAATGACAGATGGTGCATGGTTGTCGTCAGCTCGTGTCGTGAGATGTTCGGTTAAGTCCTGCAACGAGCGCAACCCTTATCCTTAGTTACTAACATTCAGTTGAGCACTCTAGGGAGACTGCCCGAGTAATCGGGAGGAAGGTGGGGACGACGTCAAATCATCATGCCTCTTACGAGTGGGGCCACACACGTGCTACAATGGCCGGTACAAAGTGAAGCAACCTGGTGACAGTGAGCAAACCACAAAAAGCCGGTCTCAGTTCGGATTGGAGTCTGCAACTCGACTCCATGAAGTCGGAATCGCTAGTAATTGTAGATCAGCTACGCTACGGTGAATACGTTCTCGGGTCTTGTACACACCGCCCGTCAAACCATGGGAGCTGGTAATGCCCGAAGTCGGTTTATTAACAAACTGCCTAAGGCAGGACTGGTGACTGGGGTTAAGTCGTAACAAGGTATCCCTACGAGAACGTGGGGATGGATTACCTCCTTTCTACGGAGTACAAAGCTAATTTAATTAGCATTAACCTTATTTTTCAGACCTACTATTATTATTTATCGTCATGGCTTGGTTAGGTCCCAAGTGTATATCTAGTTTTGAGAGGACAATTCTCTCAATTGTTCTTTGAAAACTGAATAGTAAATATTTTAAAATATTACAACGACATCAAAAAATGAATAAATTTGGTTTATTCGTATTGATTCATCGAGTAATCATATTAATAATATGATTCATTGAAATGTCTTAAAATACACATCATAACAATAGGAAATCTTAATTTAATAAATTAAGGACATACTTTTAAATAAGTAAGAGTTTGTGGTGGATGCCTTGGGTCTGGAAGTCGATGAAGGACGTGATTACCTGCGATAAGCCTCGTGGAGCTGGATATAAGCTACGAAACGGGGATTTCCGAATGGGGAAACCTAACTAGGGTAATGCCTAGTTGCCTTCTTGTGAATACATAGCAAGTTGAGCGAGACACCATGTGAACTGAAACATCTTAGTAGCATGAGGAACAGAAAATAAATAATGATTTCTTCAGTAGCGGCGAGCGAACGAGAAACAGCCCAAACCACTTTAAAGTGGGGTTGTAGGACAGTCTACATAGAGTTACAAAATTTAATGATAGCAGAAACATTTGGGAAAATGTAGCATAGAGGGTGATACTCCTGTACGCGAAATCATTAAATCTCTTGACTGTATCCTGAGTAGGGCGGGGCACGTGAAACCCTGTCTGAATCCGCCGGGACCACCCGGTAAGGCTAAATACTAACCAGACACCGATAGTGAACTAGTACCGTGAGGGAAAGGTGAAAAGAACCCCGAGAGGGGAGTGAAATAGATTCTGAAACCACTTACTTACAATTAGTCAGAGCCCATTTAAGGGTGATGGCGTACATCTTGCAGTATGGACCGGCGAGTTATGTTATCATGCAAGGTTAAGCGGAAAAAAGCGGAGCCGTAGAGAAATCGAGTCTTAATAGGGCGTTAAGTATGATGGCATACACCCGAAACCAGGTGATCTATTCATGAGCAGGCTGAAGCTTGGATAACACCAAGTGGAGGGCCGAACCGTAGTACGCTGAAAAGTGCCCGGATGACTTGTGAATAGCGGAGAAATTCCAATCGAACTTGGAGATAGCTGGTTCTCCTCGAAATAGCTTTAGGGCTAGCGTGTGGTGTTAAGTAATGGTGGTAAAGCACTGAATGTGGAATGGCCGCGCCTAGCGGTACTGACTATAATCAAACTCTGAATACCATTATGGATTGCCATGCAGTCGGAACCGGGGTGCTAACGTCCCGGCTCGCGAGGGAAACAACCCAGATCGTCGGCTAAGGTCCCAAATTCGTGTTAAGTGAGAAAGGTTGTGGGGTTTCATAAACAACTAGGAAGTTGGCTTAGAAGCAGCCATCTTTTAAAGAGTGCGTAATAGCTCACTAGTCAAGAGACCCTGCGCCAACAATTTAACGGGACTAAAACACGAAACCGAAGCCACGGGTACATTTATGTACGTTAGAGGAGCGTTCTTAGGGCGGTGAAGTCAGACCGTGAGGACTGGTGGAGCGCTAAGAAGTGAGAATGCCGGTATGAGTAACGATTCGTAGTGAGAATCTACGACGCCTATTGGGGAAGGTTTCCTGGGCAAGGTTCGTCCACCCAGGGTAAGTCAGGACCTAAGGCGAGGCGGAAACGCGTAGTCGATGGACAACAGGTTAATATTCCTGTACTTTCTATAATAGTGATGGAGTGACGGAGAAGGATAGGCTTACCTCTTACTGGATTGAGGGGCAAATAGTTACTGGGAATTGTAGTAAAATGCGCAATTTATTAACCGGAAGCTATGACGCATAGGCTTTAGCTGAATTAGTTGATTTCATACTTCCTAGAAAAGCTTCTAAACTTAATATTATGGAAACCTGTACCGAGAACGGACACACGTCCCCAAGATGAGTATTCTAAGGCGAGCGAGAAAACTAGTGTTAAGGAACTCTGCAAAATGACCCCGTAAGTTCGCAAGAAGGGGTGCTCACGCAAGTGAGCCACAGAAAATTATGAGGGGCAACTGTTTATCAAAAACACAGCTCTCTGCTAAACCGCAAGGTGATGTATAGGGGGTGAAGCCTGCCCAGTGCCCGAAGGTTAAGTGGATGCGTTAGCTTATGCGAAGCGTTGAAATGAAGCCCGGGTGAACGGCGGCCGTAACTATAACGGTCCTAAGGTAGCGAAATTCCTTGTCGGCTAAATACTGACCTGCACGAAAGGCGCAATGATCTCTCAACTGTCTCAACACTAGACTCGGTGAAATTATGGTCCCAGTGAAAACGCTGGGTACCCGCATCAAGACGAAAAGACCCCATGGAGCTTTACTACAACTTCGTATTGAAATTTGGTCTAACATGTGTAGGATAGGTGGGAGACTTTGAAGCTAGGACGCTAGTTCTAGTGGAGTCAACCTTGAAATACCACCCTTGTTATATTGAGTTTCTTAACTTGCTACCCTGATCGGGTAGGAGGACAGTGCGTGGTGGGTAGTTTGACTGGGGCGGTCGCCTCCTAAAGAGTAACGGAGGCGTTCAAAGGTACACTCAATACGGTCAGAAACCGTATGCAGAGCGCAAAGGTAGAAGTGTGCTTGACTGTGAGACTTACAAGTCGAGCAGGTGCGAAAGCAGGACTTAGTGATCCGGCTGTACATTGTGGAATGGCAGTCGCTCAACGGATAAAAGTTACCCTGGGGATAACAGGCTTATCTTGCCCAAGAGATCACATCGACGGCAAGGTTTGGCACCTCGATGTCGGCTCATCGCATCCTGGAGCTGGAGTCGGTTCCAAGGGTTGGGCTGTTCGCCCATTAAAGCGGTACGCGAGCTGGGTTCAGAACGTCGTGAGACAGTTCGGTCCCTATCTGATGTGGGCGTTGGAATATTGATGAGAGCCGTTTTTAGTACGAGAGGACCGAAACGGACGTACCGCTGGTGTTCCAGTTGTTCCGCCAGGAGCATAGCTGGGTAGCTAAGTACGGAAAGGATAACCGCTGAAAGCATCTAAGTGGGAAGCCTCCTCAGAGATTAGTATTCCCTTGAGATTCCTTGAAGACTACAAGGTTGATAGGCTGGATGTGTAAGCATGGCGACATGTTGAGCTGACCAGTACTAATAAATCGATAGGTTTAAAAGTAATGTGTATTTAATACATTTCAATGAATTTTAAAATTACTATTCAGTTTTCAGAGAACACGCTGCTTAGGCAGTTTTTTTATTGCTTTTTTTCGCAAGCAAAACTATAGAAAATTTAGATATTTTTCTTTTATTAGTTTGTTAAAGTTATAAAATAACTTTGTATTTAAAATATAATTAATTAGGAGTCTATGAAGCAAAAATTTATTGCCAAAATAATAAAAATTCACTGAATAATTTTTGCTATATTTAGTGTTGCGTTTTTAGTGGCAATTATTCATAGCTCTTCATTGATTTTTGGATACGTAATAGGAGCAAATATATCATTTTTGCTATTTTTATTTAAAGTAACTGTTTTTTATAAAATTATGTCTACTAAATTTAAGGGCTATGTTGTTGCCTTTATTGGATTAATATTTACACTTGCATTCGTCGGTTTACCATTAGGTGCTATTTTGTGAATTAATAAATATTTCAATGGATATAATCAAATTATGTTCAGTCCAATTAATGTTTTTTGTTACATTTTTGGTTTAGTAAACATCCCTATATCGATATTTATCGTAGCTTTAATAAAAGAAAAAAAGGAGGTATATGCAAAAAATTAAAGATGGATTTTGAGTTTGAAATCAGCCACAATTATTATCTTTATTTGTCACTATTCTAATTATTTTTATAATTTCACTTGTTGTTTTTATAAAAATCAAAAAAGAATCTAAGCCAGATAAAGCACCTAGTAAAACAATTTTAGTGGCCGAAACTTACGTTCAATTAATTGATAATAATTACGATGATGTATCAGGTGGAAAACTTCCTTCAGCTCGTTTTTATATCTTTTCTGTCACAACATTTTTACTTGTTGGGAATATGCTTGGTTTAATAGGAATTGACCCTATCGCATCATCATATTCAGTAACTCTAACGCTTGGAGCAATTACCTTTTTTGGTATTTATGTCATTGGAATATGATTCCAAAAATGATACTTTTTTCTACGATATGTTAAAAATCCAACCGAATTTCTTGGTCAATTTTCACCATTAATTTCACTTGGGTTAAGGATGTTTGGTAACATAATTGGTGGCGCTGTTATCATGGCTTCAACTTATTATGCTGGCGGTTGATTATGGGGATTAATTTTCCCAGGTCCACAACTTTACTTCTTCTCGGTTATTTTAACACCTTGAATGCATCTATTTTTTGATGTATTTGGAGCAGCTGTGCAAGCCTTAATTTTCACAGTATTAACAACAATTTATTGAACAAATGAAGTGGATAATAATTTGCCAGAAAAACACAATAAATCAAAAAGAAAAGTAATATCTTTAAATAAAGGTATTTATTAGGAGGAATTATGAATAAAGAAGGATTAATAGCTTTAGCTGCAGGAATCTGTATGCTAGGTGTAATTGGCACTGGTTTAGGTCAAGGTCTAGCATCAGGTCGTGCTGCTGAAGCGGTAGGTCGTAACCCGGAAGCTGCATCAAAAATTAGAACAATAATGATTATTGGTATGGCTTTGGCTGAAACAGCTGCAATTTACTGTTTTCTTATTTCTATTCTATTATTGTTTGTTTTTGGTAAATAATGCATAAAACCGTGTCTTCGATATTAGCAGAGGGTTCTCACGCAGTTGTTGAACCTTCTGAAGGTTTTAAAGAACAGTTTAATAAACTTTGACCTTCGTGACCAATGATGCTTGCAACATTGGTTTCGTTAATAATAATCATGATTATTTTGTATTTTTTAATGTATAAACCTGTTAAAAAATCTCTTGCTGCGCGTCAAAAATTTATTCAAGACAATATTGACAAAGCAAAAGAAAACAATGCAAGTTCAGAGTTAGTTTTAGCTCAAGTTAATCAACGTTTAAAACAAGCTCATATTGAAGTTGATTCTCTAATTAATGACGCAAAACGTAGAGGTGATAAAGTCATTGAAAAATACACAGACAAAGCCAAAGCTGAAGCAAATAGAATTATTTCTGAAGCTAAAATTGATATTGAAATACAGAAACAAAAGTTTCTAAAAGAAAGCAAAAAACACATAGCATCGGCTGCTACAACATTGAGTGAAAAAATATTAAAACAACACGTTGATTCAGAAATTCACAATCAAATTATTGACGATTTTTTAACTAAAAATGAGGATGAATAATGTATCAAAAAGCAAATGTTGATAGTTATGCAACGGCGCTTTGCGAGTTACTAATTGAAGATAATTATTTAAACGAAGGCTATAATTTCTTTTTAAATTTGTCAAAACAAATGGAAAATGATAATACTTTTATTGATTTTTTAGCTAATCAATCATTGCCAAAATTCCAAAAATTTGATCAAATCGATTCAATTTTCAATGATTTGGTAAAATCACAAACTATAATCAACTTTTTTAAAGTTATTGTTGAAAAAAATGTTTTTCGACTATTTAAGAGAATTATCAACAACTTCATTAAGATTGCTGAAAATAAACTTAAAATTAAACGTGCAAAAATATTTAGCGCTTTTGAATTAAACAATATTCAAATTGAAAAATTCAAACAATATTTAGCAAAAAAATACAATTCAGATATTGTAATTGAAACTGACATTGATAAAAGCTTGATAAGCGGATTTAAAATTAAAGTTGACAATGAAATCATTGAACAAAACTATGCATTAGACTTGAAGAAAATGGGACAAATTATTGTTCAGAAAGGAGAAATTGATGAGTAATTACACGCAAGATATTTATAAAATCATTAAAAGCCGTATTAAAAATTTTAATTCACAAGTTGATTTCAGTGAAGTTGGCGAAATTGTTACAATTGGTGATGGTATTGCCCTTGTATCAGGTTTAGACAATGCTAAAAATGGTGAAATTATAATTTTTAAAGATGAAATATACGGAATGGTTTTAAACCTTGAAGAAGAAGTAGTAGGTATTGCCATCTTTGGTAATGCACATAAATTATCTGAAGGTGATAAATGTAAACGAACTGGTGAAGTTATATCAATTGGTGTTGGTGATGAGTTGATTGGTAGAGTAATTAACGTCCTTGGCCACCCTATTGACGGTAAAGGTCCAATTAAATACAGCCAAAAACGGGAAATATTTAAAGTTGCGCCTGGTGTTATGAGTCGTAAAGAAGTTAACCAATCTCTTGAAACAGGGATCATTGCCATTGATTCAATGATCCCAATTGGCCGTGGCCAAAGAGAGTTAATTATTGGCGATCGCCAAACTGGTAAAACAGCTATTGCAATTGATACTATCATCAATCAAAAAGGTAAAAATATTAAATGTGTTTACGTAGCAATTGGCCAAAAAAATTCTACAGTTGCCCAAATTGTTCATAAACTACGAGAAACAGGCGCGTTAGAATACACAACTGTTGTTGTTTCAAGTGCAAGCGAACTTGCTCCTCAACAATATATAGCCCCTTATTCTGGTGTAACAATTGCTGAAGAATGAATGGCTAAAGGACAAGATGTTTTAATTATTTACGATGATTTAAGTAAACATGCTGTTGCTTATCGTACTCTTTCTTTACTTTTAAGAAGACCTCCGGGTCGTGAAGCTTATCCTGGTGATGTGTTTTATTTACACTCTCAATTATTAGAGCGTGCAGCTCGCGTTAATGGGGAAAATGGTGGTGGTTCAATTACTGCTTTACCAATTATCGAAACGCAACAAGGAGATATTTCGGCTTATATACCTACTAATGTTATTTCGATTACTGATGGCCAGATTTTCACTCGTGAAAATCTATTCAACTCAGGACAACGTCCTGCGGTTGATGTTGGTTTTAGTGTTTCTCGTGTTGGTTCAACTGCACAAATTAAAGCTATGAAAAAAGTTTCTAATTCACTAAAACTTGAACTAGCTCAATACAATGAAATGCTAGCATTTGCTCAATTTGGTTCTGATTTAGACCAATCAACTAAAACAATTTTAGAACACGGTGCTAAAGTATTTGAATTTTTAAAACAATCTCAATATCAACCCATCGACACATATTCGCAAATTGCTATTTTACTTGGTAATAAAGAAAGAATTATTAATCCGTTACCAAAAGATAAAATTTTAAATTACCGTCAAGCTGTTATTGATTTTATGCACTCACCACAAGGAATTGAGATAGCCAACCAAATAAAATTAGCTGACAATGATTTAACCGATAAAGTTAAAGACAAAATATGCACACAACTTGTAAAAATAGTTAAAAGCATTGTTTCAACAATTCCAAATTATCATGCTAACGAACACGAAATGATTCCTGAAAAATATCGTGAGTTATTTGAGGCCTAATGTCAAGTTTACAAAAAATTAAAACGCGAATTGAAACAGTTCACTCGATTCGTAAAATAACACATGCGATGGAACTTGTATCAACATCAAAAATGCGTAAAGCGCGTGACCATTTCAATGATGTAAACTCATATTTTGAACAAGTAAGAAATATAATTAATATTTATTTAGCAAACACTCCAGAAAGTGAAGTAGATAACTTTTTACTTAGAAAAAACATTGAAAAACGTCTAATTATTGTTGTTACTAGTGATCTTGGATTAGCTGGTAGTTACAACTCAAATGTCATTAAACTTGCGCGAAATATAATCAATGACAATGATAAAATCATTGTAATTGGCGATAAAGGGCAAATATTAGTACAAAAATACCGCACAAACATTCTTCATCACTACTCATGAGAAAATAATGCTAGCACGGACCTTTCGAGCATGGTTGTTGAAGATGCTTTAGAATTAATTAGACAAAATGAAATTGGCAGTATTAGCATAATTTATAACGAATTTATCAACAATTTAATTCAGCAAGAACACTGCAAAGAAATTTGACCTTTAAGCCTTAAATATGAACATTTAGGTGAAAATAAAATTAAAAAAATTATTGAATTTGAGCCAAATCAACACAATGTAGCAGTTTCCTTAGCACAAGCATATTTAAATGCATCAATGGCTCAAGCTTTTGCTTCAGGAGTACTTAGTGAATTTGCGGCTCGCCGAACTGCAATGGAGAGTGCAAATAACAACGCTGATGAACTAATAAAAAACTTAAATCAAGATTACAACAGAAAACGCCAAGGCAATATTACTCAAGAATTGAATGAAATTGTCGGCGGCGCAAATGCTGTATAGGAGGGAATATGAATAAAATTGGTAAAATTGTACAAATTTTAGGCCCAGTTGTTGACGTAAAATTTACTAAAGGCCATATGCCCGCTTTATTGAATGCATTAGTAGCTGAGTTTAATGGCGAAAAATATACACTTGAAGTAGCTCAACATATTGGTGATGAAACTGTTCGAACAATAGCAATGGTTTCAACAAATGGTTTAGCTAGAGGTGTTGATGTAATTGATACTGGCGCGCCAATTTCTGTGCCTGTTGGCAATGAAGTTTTAGGCAGAATGTTTAATGTTTTAGGTGAAGCAATTGATAATAAAGCGCAACCTAAAACAAAATATGTGCCAATCCATGCTAAAGCCCCTAGTTATGAAGAACAAAGAACTACAAGTGAAATACTTGAAACAGGTATCAAAGTAGTTGATTTACTTATTCCTTATGCAAAAGGTGGTAAAATTGGACTTTTTGGCGGTGCTGGAGTTGGAAAAACAGTTCTTGTTCAAGAACTAATTAATAATATTGCTACTGAACATGGTGGGCTTAGTGTTTTCGCCGGTGTTGGCGAGCGTACTCGTGAGGGTAATGATTTATTCCACGAAATGAAAGCATCGGGCGTTCTTGAAAAAACTGCACTAGTTTTTGGTCAAATGAATGAGCCCCCTGGAGCTCGTATGCGTGTTGCTTTAACTGGTCTAACTATGGCCGAACACTTTAGAGATCAATCAAACCAAGATGTCTTATTATTTATTGATAATATCTTTAGATTTACACAAGCTGGTTCAGAAGTGTCTGCACTTTTAGGCCGTATGCCAAGTGCTGTAGGTTATCAACCTACTCTTGCAACTGAAATGGGTCAGTTGCAAGAGCGTATTACTTCTACTCACCATGGTTCAATTACATCAGTTCAAGCGGTATATGTTCCTGCTGACGACTTGACTGACCCAGCGCCAGCAACAACATTTAGCCACTTGGATGCTAAAACTGTTTTAGACCGTAACATTGCTGCTCTTGGTATTTATCCTGCTGTTGATCCACTTGAATCAAGCTCAAAATTACTTGATCCACTTATTGTAGGTCAAGAACATTATAGTGTTGCATATGGAGTTGTTTCTATTTTGCAAAGATTTAAAGAATTGCAAGATATTATCGCAATTCTAGGTATGGGAGAGTTAAGCGAGGCTGATAAACTAATTGTTTCTAGAGCTCGTAAAATAAGAAACTTTTTATCACAACCATTTTTCGTTGCAGAAAAATTCTCAGGTAAAAAAGGTGCATACGTTAAACTTTCAGATACAATTAAGAGCTTTAAAGCTATCTTAGATGGAAATTATGACGAAGTTCCTGAACATCTTTTCCTATATGCTGGTGATATAAGTGATGTTGATTCTCGTTTCGCAGAATTTAATAAAAATAAAGAATAATGAATAAATTACATTTAACTATTTCAACCCCTGATGGTATTTTCTTAGAAGAATATATCGACTCAATTAGTGTAAAAACAATTGATTCTGGAGCAATAACCTTTTTATATGGACACGGGGCATTTATGGGCTCACTTGCCATTGACAAATTAACAATAAATAACCCTGGTGATGACAACTATCGTGTATGTGTTATTGGTGGTGGCTTAATTTATACAGACGGCTATGAATTAAAGATTATCACAAACGATATAACTTTAAAAGAAAGCATCAACATTGACGAAACTCAATCACGCAGAAACAAAATTTTAGACCAATTAAAATTTGCTTCTAAAAAAGATGCCATTTCACTTGAAAACCAATTACGTAAAATTATTTTAAAAATTAATATTTATAATGAAAAATAAATCGCCGCGGCGATTTTTTATTTTCTAAATATGTTTAATTTACTATTGATTAAGTATTAATTCAATATCTTTAATTGATGAATAAACTTCGATTGCTTTATTACGTAGTAAATTAATTTGATCTTTAGCTTTACTTATTGACTCAATTAATTGTTCCAACTTATTCAGTGTAGGCAACTTAGTAAATAAATTAGTATTAAAATGATCTTTTTTGTCTTGATTATTAAGTTTATTAATTCCACTTTGTAAATCTTCTAAGTTTTTTATTTGTTTAATAAATGCTAAGTTTTGCACAATTGCATTCATTGTTATATTAATTAGCGCGTGAGAATGAGTGTGTTCATGAATATCATTGCTATTGTTTTTGTTGTTTGATGAATTAGTATTTAAATCAGATTCTCATTTATTTGCGTTGTAAATATAGTTTGCAAAGAAATCTTTTACTTTATTTAGTTTTAATTGCATTTGCTCGTCTTTAAAATTATTTTTTCCCAATTCATTCAAATATGAATTGAATAAGTAAAATGCATTAGCATTATTATTTAAGGATAATTTCTGTATTGATGTAGAAATTTGTATATTAGCATCATTAATTAAATTTTGCGCATTTATTAATTCATTTAACTTAGTTGAAGAATTTATTCATTCATTATATAGTCTTGTCTGATTTTCATTTAATTGACTTAGTTCATTGTCATTTAGGTCCATTTTTCCATATTTAGATTTGTCAATTATGTTTGTGATTGTGTTATAAAGACTATCTTGAGAATCTTCGCTATATATTTTTAGCATTTCATCTTTAAAAAATTTATAGTTTGCATTCAATTCATAAAAATTATTAATATTATCCCCAAGCATTTTTTTTAATTGCTCTAAATTTGTTGTAAATTTTGCTCAGAAATTCTTAATCTTAGTTGTGTCATTGTCAATTTCTTTATTTTTTTTACAAGCAGTAAGTGTAACGGGAAATACAGACAAAGGCAAAATTGAACTAAATAAAAACTTATGCTTCATTAATGATTCCTTTCTTTATTTTAAAAATCGTTGTGAATTTTAAACCCACTAATATATGCTTCAAATGTATTTTGTTTTGCATATGAACTTGCAGATTTTCCTTTAAATTTAATTGTTAGAGATACTTTATTATTTTCTAATAACTTCGCATTTATGTCATAATCAACGTTTTCAATTGATTTTTCAGCGAATTCGGCAAATTTTTGATCAGTATACTTGGAAATAACATTAAGTTTTTGTTTGATTGTATTTATTGAGTTTAACTCATTTATAAATTGATTTGCTGTTATATTTTCGCCCTCTTTATTAACATTTGAATTTCGCAGGATATGAATATCCTGAGCAATAATTATTTGGTTTCAACCAAAAATGCTGAATCCAGGTTCTCCCTTATCATTAAAACTTCTAAACACTTTTCCTGTTTGTTTATCAATGGCTGATATATAAGCATGAAATTCATTTGAACCATCAGCATGTGATGTATCTTTAAAGAAATAATCTCAATTTGATTGTTTATAATCACCAGTGATTGTAATATATTTATTGCTAATTAATCAATCAAATAACATTTGAGTTGAACTGTTTAATTCTCTGTATTTTTTAGCAAAAATGTTTGAAAATTCAATTGCCGAAATTCTTTTGCCATTTTCTGCAACAGTTGTACTAATTTCAATATCACCTACTTTTACAAAAGGATCTGTAATTTTTCCTTTTTCAGGTGATTTTTCAATATATTTTTCTAGACCACTAATAATAAATGTTCTATTATTATTTTTTTTACTCTTCAATTTCAACTCTAGTTGATCATTATTTAATGTATTAATTGAAACAAAATCAAATTCGCTGTTAATTGAATTAACAAAAAACTGATTTAGGTATTGAATAATTTGATTGGAATTTTTGCCATTATCTAATAATTCATTCACCTTATTGAATATTTCAATATTATGCATTGTTTTTCCCAATTCATTCAATTCTAATTGAATATGGTAAATTTGATCATCTTGATTTGAACATGAACTAGCAATTATTGGCAATGATATTGGTGTGGTAGCTATTATTAATTTGTGTGTTAATTTCATATTATTATCTTTCTAATGATAAATTTTATTAATTATATTATATTAGCTATTTGAAAAGCAAACAAAAAAACATAGAAACCTATGTTTTACTTGTTTGCATTATACATTGAACGCATAACGTTTTTAACTTGTTGTTCAGATGGTTTTCTACCCATTTGAAGAAACATTGCACGAATCATTTTTTCATTAATTGGTGGATTATCTTTAAGTTGTTTTTGGATTTTTTTTCTAGCTATTATAAAACCAATAAAACCACCAACTAATGCAGTAACTATTGATACAAAAACCAAGGTTAATACTCATTGTGTTGTTCCCATTATTACTCCTTTTTAGAATTTTAACATATTATTGTTTTTCTACAGGTTGATAACCATTTATTAAGTCATCCAGTAGTACTTCTCATTTCTTTTTGTTTTTGTTATATTTATTATCATTTGTGTTTCAATAATAAATATAAGCTAATGTGTGATCTCTACCATAAAAATGAGCTCTTAATTCATTAGATCTTGAGTTATAGGTTCATAATCCTCAACGTAATGTTTGAAGACCTGCTAGGTAAACTCCAGATACTGAATTTCTGGTATCAAATCCTATTAGTGAAGTTTTGCCTTTATATTTGTCAAAAAGTTTTACATTGTATGGCCTCATAGCTTCGGTGAACGCTTGGATAAATCCGTTCATTATCATTGCTTCAGCTGTTGTGTTTGTTGCATTTCAAAATAGAAAACCACTCGGAATGTTTTTGAAAATTAATTGAGAAATAAATGTGTATGTTCGCCATAGTGCTTGATATCCTGACGAGTTTTTCTTTAATTCATTAATATCTGTATAAGCCTGTGGTCTTTCGTCTAATTCTTTATAGAACTGTTTTGCTAAAGGTAGGACAAATATTTTTATAAAATCATCTACTTGACCGCCAAGTATTGCAGAAATACCACTCGATGCATTGAATTTTATCTTGTTAGATGTTGAACGCATCCTTCCGCCAAATAATTCTGAGTATATCCCTGTATGTTTAGGTGTATATTTAAATATTAAGTTTATGAAATCTGAATATGCTTTTGTATCTATATCTTTAAATATTGTTTCAAATACATTTTTATTTTCAAAAACTTTTGAAAGCATTATTGTGCCATCTTTTTCAGAAATAAATTTTAGTGCACCTTTTTTTAATGCCGCCTGCAATCTATATCCAATTTGATTATCTGGGATTTTTTTAAAGTCTTTTAGAGTGTTGAATACTTCATCAACAACATTATCAATAATCATTGTTTTTGTTGCGCCTTTTGCAAATGAATCAATGAATTTTTGAATTGTAATATCCTCAGAATCAGGGAATTTTATACCACTATTTCTTAATGATTTTGCCATTATTTTACCAATAGTAAACGTGACATTATTGCTTTCTGTAATTATTTTCTTAATTCATATTTTTAAAGCATCTTTGACTACATTTGCATTTTTAGATGCAAAAAATTCTCCAATGACTTCTTTTCAATTATTTAATTTAGCATATTTTTCTTTATTTGCGAACACTTCATCAATCAATGAACTTAGAATTTTTTTTAATTCTTTAGATTTTAATGCACTTTTTAGAGTTTTTAGTGCATATTGCTCATCTATTCCTAACGATGTTATTTGACTAGTTATATTGAAATCACGAACAAATTTTTCAATCTGTTCATCTTTTGATGTAACAGATTCAATAATTTTCATAATTATATCTTTTAGCGCATTTGAGTTATTTTTTAAGGTATTTGAAGATAAGGCTATCTTGAATAATTTAAAATCTTTAACACCTAATAGAGTTGATATTTCGCCAAATACTTTATTGAATAATTCTTTTGTATTGCTATTGTTATTCGAGTTTTTAGCAACTGAATTCACAATATTTGGAATTATTCTTAGTTCTTCAATGAATTTAGGTAGTTCATCATATATATCTTTAATTAGTTTTTCATTTTCTTTAGAATCAACTTTTACTCCATAAGGTTCAATGTTGTATTTAAACAAATTGAATACTAAATTGTATACTTTTGGATTTTTTAAGATAGTATTAAATAAGTGTTCAATGTTTTTAACAATTAAATCTTTATTGTTTGAATCGCTTAAAACTACATTGATTATTTTTACAAATGATGTAGCTTCCTGAATCTTATCTTTATTTGTAGATAACGAATTTAAAGTACTGTCTATTAAATTAACCAATGATTCAGAGTTTGCTTGAATTGTGTCATTTATGACACTTTGAAACTCATCTGCACTCATAAATTGCAATATTACATTACGATGTCTTTCGGGAAGAGTTAAGTAAAGTTGATTTGCAATATTGGTATTTTTTGATACATAATTCAATGAATTTTTTAATAATTGTTTTACTAATTCTCTATTCTCGTTGAATATGTCATATTTGTTGAATGATTTGAATAATTTAAGCGCTGATTCTTCAACATTATTTGTCGAAAATATTGAATTTGCAATTGAAGAAGTAAGTTTGGCAAAATCAATGTTAAAGCCTTTATCTCTAAATTGTTCAAGCAATGAATTTAAGGTATTAGTTAAAATATGAGTTTCCAAATCAATATTTTCTAGATTTTTGAAAATATCATTAATTAACTTAATAAGCTGCGGTTTTTCAATGCTTTCATTCATTCCATCTAACTTACTTAATTCGTTATAAATTATATTTGCGATTACAGTAGCAAAATATTCTTCTTTTGAAACTGTTTTAATTAAATAATTTGCAAACTCTTTTGTTTTTTGTTTATTTTCTTCAATATTTAAAACATTTTTAATTATATTGTTTGCATTTTCTTTGATGTTTGCAGAATTTAAGTATACATTTGCATTACCAATAATTTCGGCAACAAACATTTCAGTAATTTGTTTAAAATCTGTTGATTCAGTTATCAATTTAACTGATTTTACTAAGTCATTTCTTTGTAATCCGATATTTGTAAAGTTAGTATTTTTTTCTAATTCATCAATAATTTTATTGATAAATTGGTCATCTTTAGTAATATCAACAATTAGTTCATTTGCTAGTTTAATAACTTCTTGTTTATTTTCTTCAGAAAGTCAATTTTCAATTATTTTATCTTTTGAAAATTGAGCTTGAACTGCAGCTTTTATGAAGCTATTTAGTAATTTTTCAGTTGAATTATGGTTTGAAATCTTGATTAAAAAGTGCTTAATAACATTTTCATTTATGCCACTTAATTGTGTAGGTAATTTAGAAACCAATCTTGCAATAATATTTTTAGCAACTGGCTCAGTTTCAACAATATTAGTTGTTAGTTGCAATGCAATTTTTACTAAATTACTTTGATCTAAGTTTTCAAAAATCGCTTTAGAAAGAGATTTATAGTCATTTGCATTCTTTAATATTTCGGGATTTACTGAGGTTGCAACTGAAATTAATTCATGAACTAAGTTTTTAAACTCTTCTTTTTTGGCACTATTTTTAATTAATTCTTTTAGTTCATCTTTGGTAATTAAATTAGTATCTAAATTAAATGAAGATAAAATTTTTTCCAATAATTCATCTGCAATTTTCTCTTTTGTTGAAGAATATTTAATTAAGTTATTAGCAAGTATTTTGTATGTTTGCTCGTGTTTTTTATTTAGTAGTGGCGAAGAAATTTTTGTTATCTCAACAATTGTATTTTCAATTTGTGCAGGTTCAAATAAATGAGAAAATGAGTTAATTAATTCTGTCCCAAATTCTTTCAAACTAAAATCGCTTGGTTTTTTTGTTTTCAATTGATTTAGAATTGAAGAAGTAATTTTTGTGTCGATATTATATTTGTTGTTTAACTCGTTTCAAATACCTAAAATATCGAAAATTAATTCGCTTAATTTTTCAGTTTCAATGCCATTTAATAATTCAGGATATTGTTTAATTAGATTTGCTGAAACATTTTTAATTATTAGTTTAAATTCTTCATTGTTTGCTAATTCATCAAAGAGGTTTTTGATTAAATTGGTGAAAGTTTGTTCATTTTCGTCATCATTGACGAAAGTTGCTCATAATTCGTTAAATGTTTTTGCTTGTGCATATTTATCTGCATCATCAACGAAGTTAACTACAAAACCAGATATAGTTGATTTTAATGCTTTTGAATTAGCAACTATGCTTGCTAATGAAGTAAGGTCTTTTTGTGAAATAAATTTAGCAATGTTGTTATTGTAGACAAGCTGAACAATTTTTTCAATACCTTTGGATGCTAAGTCCATTTTCATAACATTGTCAAGAATATCTTTGATGATTTCTTTGAATTCGTCTTTGTTTTCGTTGAAAACAGATGTTTTTAGTAAACCGCTAATAAGTTCAATAACTCTTTTTTCATTGGTTAATTCTTGTTTTGCGGCAGTTAATAAGTTTTGTAATCTGAATACTTTGGCACCCGGTTGACCATCATTATCTCAATCTGTGTTGAAGAATTTTGATTCAACACCTAGTAAAAAGTTACCAATTATTTTCTCATTAAGCATTCAATTTTTTAGACTATTTGCGTTTTGAGCATTATTTCTGTATAGAAAATCTTTTAATTTTGCTTGTGGGTCAATTTCTTTGTAAAACTCGCTGGCAAATAATTTCGGAAGCATCTCATTGAAAATTTTATCTTCAATATCAAAAGTGTTTAAAACACGTCTAAAGTAGTTATCTTTACTGAATTTATCTTTTAGTCTAACTAAATTAACATCAGAGTTATTAGGGAAATTGTTAAAATCGCTACCGAAGATTTTTAAATAAACATCAAACTCATTGCCTTCAAGCTCAACTTGAGTTAGATATGGGTCATTTTCATTACTTTTAGCATATTTTTGTGACCACAAAACATTATTATTTTTGAAGTGCTCATAATCTCTGTTTCTTGTTGTTAATTTAATAAACAAATCTTGAGCTATTTTTTTGTATCCTTTTTCGCTTGGGTGGATGTCAAAAAAGTTGCTTGTCAATGTTCTTTGATTAGTGCTTCAATAATCTTTATCATATGGATTTATGAAAAACACACCTTTTGAAACAGCTGTAGATGAAATTTTGCCATTCATTAGTGACATAATTAAATTGATAATACTGAACTGTGAATTTTCTGTTTTTTCATTGATAAACTTATCAACCATTAATAATATTGATTGAAGTGGTGTTGGATATCCAATAAAATTAATATTTGCATTTGGCGCTAATTCTTTAATAGTGTCAATAAACATTGTTTGTTGACCTTGGATTTTTCTAAATAAATTATCAGCTAAATTTTTAACAATTATAGTTATTTGCTCATAATTAACATTTCCTGAATTTGCCATATCAATAATTGATTTAATTGGCAATCTACTAAATGATGAAACAAGTTCCTCAATAAAGTCATTTGCACCAAGTGTTACTGTAATTAAGTTTGCATTTTTCAGAGCTAAAACACTTCTTTGATAGTGAACTTCAAAGTTTCTTCCAAATCTGCCAATTACTGTTTTAAACTCGCTTTGACTTAAATTTTTTGCATCACCTTTAGATTTAAAAAGCAGGTTTCACTCATGGAATTTTGATCCTGTTACAGCAAGATTATTAAATGAATCTAAACGGTTAATTTCATTGAAAAAACTTGCTAAATATGCAGGGTACGATAGCCCGGTTACTGTTTTAGTTTCTTTATTGAATTCGCCTGGATAATCTCTATCTAGAGTAGCAACAAAACCAGCAGAAATAGAATCACCAAGTGCAACATATTTGATGTTTGATTTTGAATTTATGTGTTTATTCGACAATTGACGGTCAGAAACTTTTATTCTATTAGACTTGTTTTGTTTACCATCTATTTTATTTCTATCTTGTTGACTTGTTTTTTTAGGATCATCTCCAATTGAAATTGGATTATTATCACCAGGATTGTGAGTGGTATTTGTATTTTTCTTTATATCACTTGAGTGTTTAAGTGTTTTTTCTTTTGTAGGTATAAAACTTATCGTGGTAGCGATTCCAGCTACACCAATAGCAACTCCACCTATTACCAATGCAGCTTTCAATTTCTTAGATTTCATATATTAACCAACTTTCAATTAATATTAAATTTAGATATTAATTATACATAATATAATGCAAATGAATAAAAAAACAACGCGTTACAGGCGCGTTGGACTACAATGGAAATTGAGACAAGCATTATAAAATGCCATTAGATAAAAAACTTACATCATAGCGTTATGCAACATTGCCGTAGCATTATTGCTTAATTATTATAGAATTATTGCCATAAAATTTTTAATTTGTAATAAAAAAAATGAATATTTTATGGTATTGTTCCCATATTAAAAAGCCCAGTGTGAACTAGGCTTTAAAAATTTTATCTCCAACTTTAACTTCAACACCTGTTTCAATTGTTAGTTGTTCACATTCAATATTGCAGCTTTGTAAAATTTTTCTTGCAATTTCACCATCTTCAGTATCGTGATATTTGTCACTTTCATAAACTACCTTGCTAATGCCTGCTTGAACAATTGTTTTAGCACAGTTTGAACAAGGGTATAATGAGGTAAAAATTGTTCCGTTCTTTGTTTTACCAAAAGCATTGATAATTGCATTGACTTCGGCATGAACAACATATGGATATTTAGTATCTTTTGTTGTGTCAGCACTTCTGTCTCAAGGGAATATTTCGTCAATACCTTTTGGCATCCCGTTATATCCAAGGCCAACAACCTTATGGTCGTTGTCAATTATGCAAGCCCCCACTTGTGTACTTGGATCTTTTGAACGCAAAGCCGATACTTTTGCTAAGGCCATAAAATAGCCATTTCAATACAGCGAATCTTTTTTCATGACCTTATTATACTACTATAATATAGCAAATATTTTTTTCTAAAATGTTTGTTTTTGAATTGAAAAAGTCAAAAAAAACAAGAAAAATAATTTCAAAGTAGTATCGATATTTAGAATATAATTTAAAATATAAATAATTATAGGAGGGGATAATGGCAAAATTTGAAAGAGACCCAATAACATGTCAAGAAAGAATTAATAAAAGAAGGGAATTGCTTGCAAAATTACATGAAGAAAATTTGCAAATTCTTATCAATCCATCTAAACAATCTGAATTCATTGATGAAATGGCTGAAAAAGATTGTAATCACCCTGAATGTTTATTAAATAAAAATGCAATTACTACAGAAGAAAAGTCAAAGATAAAATTTTACAATTTCATCACAATTCTTTTTTGCTTAATAACAATTTTGATGCTAACAATTTTAGCTGTGTTTATTGGTAGGGTAGGTAATTAGTATGAATGAATTGTTAATACCTATTTTAGTTATAGTTTCATTGATTTTATTATTGAATTTGCTTCCAAAAATTATTCTATTTTCGAAAAGTAAATTTGTAAAAAAACGTTTTGAAAAACTAGGAAGTAGCACACAAATCAGATTGATAAATCAATTAAGAGAAGCTGTGGAACATTTTTCAAAAAATAAGGTTGGGGCCTTAATTACTATTGAAAACACTGATAATCTTGACAGTTTAAGAACTGATGGAATTATATTGAATGCTGATATTAGTTCTTCTTTACTGATTTCTGTTTTCAATAAGGAATCACCTTTACATGATGGAGCCGTTATTATCCGAAATAATAAAATTTATTATGCAGCAACATTTTATAAAATTTCAAAAAAATCAATTGAAAACCAATATGGAGCACGCCACAGAGCGGCAATGGGTATAAGTGAAGTTTGTGATGCTCTAACTATAATTGTTAGTGAGGAAACTGGCGATGTTAAATTTGTTAAAAACGGTACTTTTTTCAAAATTAGAGTTGAGCAGTTTCAAGAGCAATTAATTAAGTACTTAAAGGACTAAAATGAATAATAATGAATTGGATACGTCAAATATTTCCCAGAAAATTAAAGACGTTGTAAACAAAAAAAATGTCAAAGATGCACGTGAACTTATTGATGAATTTCACCATGCTGACATTGCTTATGCGCTTGCAGAAGTTTCAAAAGATGAGCAATTAACATTCTTAAGATTAATTAAAACCGCCGACGCGGCCGAAGTATTTTCATATTTAGAAACTGAACAACAAACTGAATTAGCGCTTTCATTCACAGAAGAATGAGGGATGAAACTATTGCAAGAATTACAAAGTGATGAACTTGCAGACGTACTTGATGAGTTGCCAGCTAATGTTACTAGCAAAATAATTGCGTACACGCCTCAAGAAAAACGAAATGAAATAAACAAAATTCTTTCATATGCTGAGGATGAAGTCGGAAGTATTATGAGTATTGATATTTCTTCAATACAAAATGAATACACTTGTGAACAAGCTTTATACAAAATTAGAAAAGACTATTCAAAGAAAAATGCTGAATTAGTTCACTATTATTATGTTGTTAGTCCAACTCAAAAATTACTTGGCGCTTTAACATTAGAAGAAATAGTTTTTGCAAAACCAAATGCCAAAATTGATGATATATATTCCCCTGTAAAATCGCTTAAAGCAAATGACAAGCAAGAAAGTGCGGCAAAAATTTTTAGCGAGTATGATATGTCAGTTTTACCTGTTACAAATCAAGATGATAGACTAATTGGTATGATAACAAGTGACGATGTTATTGATGTTATTCATGAAGCTGCAACCGAAGATATATACAAAATGGCCGGTATCAACCCTGATACAGCAGATGCTGATGATTATTTAAAAACACCTTGATATTCTTTATTGAAAAGCCGTATATTATGAGGTCTATTAATTCTTCTTTTCTCAACAGTTATTGAGATTGTTTCATATTTCTTAATTCAACAAATTTCTCCATTATTAAGCGAAACAAATAAAATTATCACGCCATTGTTAATCTCATTAATTGTATTTATACCAACTGTAAGCACAGCTATAAGAAACGGATCAACGCAAACTAATATAACTGTCAAAAGAGCACTCACTCTAGAAACAATTAAAACAAAGAATTTTGGCAAAGTTGTTTTAAAAGAAACGTTAGCAGGTTTTGCAATGGGTGTTTGTTTAGCTGCTGTAAATCTTGGTAAATTATCAATATTTTTAGCTGCAACACGTGATTTAATGAACAATGCCAAGGATGCTTGATTAGTAATAGCATCTGTATCAATTGCTCTGGTTATTGGCCTAACATTATCGCAAATTATGTCAGCACTTGTGCCAATGGTTTATGTAAAACTTAAAAAAGATCCATCAAACTCATCGCTTGTATTAATACAATCATTATCTGAGTTAATTTCAGTTTCATTAGCATTTTCGATTATGCTAATGCTAATTACAATTTTTTAAACGCTAGATTTAGCGTTTTTTATTCATTTTTCAATTGAATTAGCAAAAATTATGAGTTCAAAGATTACATATAATACTAAAATATCAAATATTTGTTATAATTTCTAATTATTAAATGTATTATTAAATACTAGTATTTAATCTAAATACATGGAGGGGAATATGCAGGCTACAATTAAAAAAATATATGCAGATAGTAGTTTTTTTGGCAATAAAAATGTAACTATAAAAGGGTGAGTATCCGCAAATAGAGGTAATAAAAAAATTCGTTTTATTGAAATTAATGATGGTTCTAGCGTTCTAAATCTACAAGTCACATTAAAAGGTGACAATTTTGACTTTGAGGCACTAGATCAAATTCATTTAGGTGCAGCAGTTAAAGCTAGTGGACAAATTATTTTAACTCCTGGTGCAAAACAAGATTTTGAATTAATTGCTCAAGAGTTTGAACTTTTAAGAGATACTGACCTAGATTATCCAATCCAAAAACAGTCAATAAATCTAGAAACACTTAGAGAAATTCCACACTTGAGACATAGAACAAGTCTGCTAAGGGCAGTTATGTTGATACGTTCAACTTTAGCTCAGGAAGTTCATAAATATTTTGCTGAAAAACAGTTTCTTTTATTTCATGCTCCAATAATTACAAGCAATGATGGCGAGGGTGCTGGTGAAACTTTTGAGGTGAATGACTCAAATTCGAAAAACTCATTTTTTGGAGCAAATAAAAAAGCTACACTTGGTGTGACTGGGCAATTACACGCCGAAAGCTATGCAATTGGCTTTAAAAATGTCTATACTTTTGCGCCTACATTCAGAGCAGAACACTCAAACACCAAAAAACACGCTGCAGAGTTTTGAATGATCGAACCTGAAGTTTCATTTGCAAACTTATTTGACATTATTGAATTAGCCGATGATTTTCTAAAAACAATAATCAAAAGAACAATTGAAAAACACGCTGAAGAATTTGACTTTTTAATTAAAAATGTTGATGATCAGTTAATGAATAATTTGCAAGAATTTTTAAATAAAAAACTTGCAATAATTGACTATAGAGATGCGCTTGTTGAACTGGAAAAAGTTAAAGATCGATTTGAAGAAAAAAATATTCATTTTGGTCTTGATTTTGGCACCGAACATGAAAAATATTTAGCATCTGAAATTGCAAAAGGTCCTGTAGCGGTAATAAATTTTCCTAAAAAATTCAAAGCTTTTTACATGCACCAAAATGATGATGGTGAAACAGTTGCTTCATTTGACTTGTTAGTCCCTGGGATTGGTGAATTGGTAGGCGGCAGTCAACGTGAAGTTAATTATCAAAAATTATTAGATAGAGCATTGGAAGTTGGTATTTCTCAGGAAGAATTGCAATGATATTTGGATCTTAGACGTTTTGGTGATGCTGGTTCAAGTGGTTTTGGCGTAGGTTTTGAGCGTTTAGTTATGTATGTTACTGGAATTGATAATATTCGCGATTCAATACCTTATCCAAGAACATCTGGAAATATAAAAATGTAGGGGGAAAAAATGAAATTAACAATTATTGTACCTTCAATAACAACTGGAGATCAACTTAGATACGTCTTTAAACAGCTACAAGAACAAAATAATCAGGATTTTGAAATTATTTTTGCTATAACTAAAGCAAATAAAAAAATCCATCCTTTAATTCAAGAAATTTCTAACTTTTTTGGCTCAAGATTAAAAATGATTTTTAATACGAAGAGAAAAAGTATTCAAAGTGATGTGATAAATGCCTTTCATTTAGTTAAAAATAACTATGTATATGTTTTAAATTCAGATGCTGAAATTAAACACGATTTTGTACAAAAAATAACCTCAAAATTAGATGAAAATCAACCTGATATCTTAGAATTTAGACCAAACTTAAAAGGTTCAATTAAGTGAAAACCAAATCCTAGAATCAAGAGCGATGAACTTTTTAAAATCAAATCAAATCCAGAATATGTGGCCTACTCTTTCCCATTTTTATTTAATAAAGTATTCAAAAAATCGCTTATTGATAATTTTACAAAATATCGTTCAAAAGAAATTAACGACTCAAAATTCGGAATTGAATTACTTTACGTACTTTTAATCAGTTCGAATTCATATTTATATTGAAATGAGTTTATGTGCAAAGAATTTATATCATCGGATATATGATTTTCGCCATCGAACTTTATCTTGCAATTTCGTGCAGTTGAAACTTATTTAGAATCACACAATATTTATTTAAAACATGAATTAGATTATGCACAAATCTACTTTTTACAAATTGTTTTAGCCGGTTTTATAAACACTTGAGATTTTGGTGTATTTAAAATCTTTACTTATTTTTTAAAATCAAAGAACATTTTCAGTGAAAAACGTGCTGAAAAATTCTTGGTCGATCTACACACATATTTATCAAAAATTCATACAGAAAATAGGCAATTTTTCAATTCAAATATTTACATAAATAAACCTACAAAAGAAGCAGAGTATTTACGTTGATTGCCTGAATTGAAAAAATTTGAGCCAGTTTATAAAAACCTATAATGTTGTTACATAAAAACTCATCATTTTTTAGACGATTTTTAGCTAATTCAATTGATTTTACAATCTTTTCGTCAATTATTTTAGTTGTATACAAGCTTTTTAATTTCAATCTTCAAATCACAATGAGCAAATGATATTTGTTCTTAGCAATTAATTTAGTTGTTTGTTTTATTTTATTTATTATTTTTCCTTGAATATTTGATTTAAGGTCAATTGGCATTTTTTTAACTAGGTTACAAGTTTTACAAACAAAAAATAAAAATTATTTTGCTCAGTTATTCAAAAATGCATTTCCTTCATTTTGATTTTATGCACTATTAACTTTTTTGTTTCTATGTTTTATTAAGCCTGGTGAAATTACTAATTTGCAAAATTTAGTAAATAATATAAATGAGCAATCGTGAAACATTAAATTTTTAACAAGGCTAATTTCATCGATTATTAGTCTTTGAACATTAATAAATTTATTAAACTATATGCTTATATTTATTTCCAAAAATAAACTAAGCTTATATGAAAGAGTATTTAATTACCGCATTGTATTGATCAATCATTTCACACTGACAGAAAAAATGAGTTCATTTAAATTAGTTCCTTACATTGTTAAACCATCAGAGATAATTTTTATAAAGGAGAATCATGGCAAGTAAATTAGATTTAATTATGTCCGAATTAAATACAGAACAAAAAGAGGCTCTTTTATATTTTGATGGCCCTTTACGAATAATCGCTGGTGCAGGATCAGGAAAAACACGTGTTTTAACTCGTAAAATTGCTTATCTTATCAACATTTTAGGTATTGCACCTAGCCAAATATTAGCCCTTACATTTACAAATAAAGCAGCAAATGAGATGACACAACGTATCATTCAATATACACAAAATAATATTGAAAAATCTCAGGTTTCAACTTTTCATACTCTTTGTTCTAGAATACTTAGAAAAGAAGCTATACATCTAAATCTTGATAATGATTTTCAAATAATTGACGCTACAGACCAACGCTCAATTATTAAAAACATTTTAAAATCAATGAGTAATGGCGAGGATATTGATAATATTGACTCAAATATCAGCGAAATTTTGACATATATTTCCCTTGCAAAAAATAAATCATTAAATGAAAACGACCTAGTAAATGAATTAAATGAAGAATTTCCAGATCAATTAGAAGCTAACAAATTAGTTGGAGTAGTATTTAGCAAATATAACAAACATTTACTTGAGCAGAATAGCCTTGATTTTGATGATTTGTTAGTAAAAGTTCATGAATTATTCTCAAACAATCCTGAAATAGCGAACTTGTGAGCTAAAAAATATTCTTACATTATGGTTGATGAATTTCAAGACACATCAAGAATTATGTATGATATTGTTAAATTTTTGACTACCCCTTCAACACAATTGACAATTGTTGGCGACCCTGACCAAACAATTTATACTTGAAGAGGTGCGGACGTAAATTTAATTTTGAATTTTGATAAAGATTATAAAGATACAAAAACAATTATTCTAAATGAAAACTATCGTTCAACACAAAAAATTCTTGACGCAGCAAACAATTTAATAAAACACAACAAAAATCGTTTTCATAAAGATTTAATTACTAGCAATGAACAAGGTGATGATATTCAATATTCACATGCATTTAGCAATGAGGCTGAGGCGCGTTGAATAGTTCAGAACATCAATAAACTTAAAAAACAAAAAATTCAACTTAAAAACATAGCAATTTTTTATCGTTCAACTTATTATTCACGAGCAATTGAAGAAGAATTAATCAAAGAAAACATTAATCACAAAATTTTCAATGGACTAAAATTCTATCAACGCAAAGAAGTAAAAGATGCTCTTTCATATTTAAGATTAATATATGATGGACTTGATTTAGCACTTTCACGCATAATTAACACACCTGCGCGCAAAATTGGAACTCAAACACTACTTGCGTTGGAAAAATTCGCTGAAGAAAAGAACTTAAATCTTTGAAAAACAATAAATAAATATTTAAGAGAATTACCTGTTACAAAAGAAGTCAAGAAAAATCTTGTTGATTTAATTAATGCTGTTAATTATCATCGTGCAGCTCTAAAATCAAATAACATTCATGTAGTTCTTGAAAAGTTTCTTGCAAAAATTGGCTATTTTGACTACATAAATAATGATGTTGCTCTTAAAGGAACTGGAAAAGACAATCTTTACGAACTTATTAGGTCAATTAAAACATGAGAAGAAAATAATCCAAGTAAAACTATTAAGGACTATCTAGAATTTGTTTCTTTAGCATCTGCAACAGATGAAACAGATAATTCAACAAATTATGTAACATTAATGACTGTGCACTCGGCAAAAGGATTGGAATTTGACAATGTTTTTCTTGTTGGGATGTCAGAAAATGTTTTTCCAACAAGAAAATCATTAGAAAAACAAAGAGAAGAACACATTGAAGAAGAACGCAGGTTAGCTTATGTTGCAATTACACGTGCTAAACATAGATTGTTTATTTCTGACTCTAGAGGAACATTAATAGGTACTCATATTGATAAAAAACCTTCAAGATTTATAAAAGAAACTGGCATTGATATAAATAAATATATCCTACAAAAAGGGTCAATTTCAACAAATCTAGATGATTTAACAAATCAAAAACAAATAAAAGAACTAAATCGATCAATGGTTACTGGAGATATAATTTCACACACGCATTTTGGAGAAGGAACGGTTCTGGAGGTTAATGGGGATACAATAGTTGTTCTGTTTGCAGGCAGTTCTACCGAAAAAACTTTATCTAAAAATCACCCATCAATTCGTTTGTTGCGAGAAGAAATGGATAATTAATGGAAGAAATAATCTCATTAGTTGTAGTATTATTCATACTATTTTTGTCATTTTTGCTATTAATTTCAGGTTCAATAATGCACGTTATTAGTCTTAAATCTAATAGATTTATTGCTGTTTTTAAATTAGATAGTAATGAAAAATGAGTAATGAAGGTTAGTGAAGACGACCTTAGTTCCTCATTATCACTGAATTTTTCAACTCAAAAAGTTTCTAAAAATAAGTTTTATAAAATAAATGATTTTTTATCTCTTTTTGACAAAAAAACTGCCTCTGAGATTGAAAAAATTATTGAAAATAATACATTTCACAAAAGATATAGTTTATCTGGCACACTAAATCTTTCAAAAAAAGAAAAATTAATAAGGTCACTATTTTTCATTAAAAAATTAAAAAAAGACAAATTATTCATAAGAATTTATGGAAAGAATGAAGACAATTCATTCTATATATCATTAAAGCGCTATGAAGAAAGAAAGAAAAAATCGCTAAGCTATGATATTTTAACTGATCCAGTTCCCATTATTGAAGCAAATGCTAAAAATAACTTTCATTCAATTGTCTTTCCATTGAAATTAACTAATGTATCAACAACAAGTGATTCATCTCAAATTGAAAAAATTATTAAAATTTTGAATTTGGACCAATCAAAATGAATCAAACTTAGATATGGTGCATTAATCTTTCTGATTTATAAAGAAAAAATTAGCAGTTTTACCGTTAACAAAATTAAAAACAAAATTTCTAACTATAATAATAGTTTTGAAAAAGCATTGCAATTTTCCCCTGTTATTTTTTTAAGTTCAACATATCCAAATTCATTGGAAAATTTCAATAAAATTTATTATTTTAGTCTAAATAAGTTATCTAAACCAAATCAACAATCGTGTTTTCTAATTAACATAGATAATTTAGATATAGAACAACAAAATTTTTCAATAAAAATTGAAGATTTCAACAACAAAATTAAGTCATCAAGTTTTATTAATGAGTTTTCACATATTAAAAAACTAAAAAATGATAGTTCATCTTCAAGCTCCTCAATAGTCTTAGGCAAGGTTGCTGGTATCGATTCGGATGATTTAAATTTGATATTGAATTTTGATTTTTACAAATCAGAGTTTTTTCATAAGATTAACCTATTTCAATATAGTTTGCATGATAAAAGTAAAAAAATATTATTGCATACAACTGAATATAATTTATGAAAATATAATAAAGAATACGATTTTGATAATGTACTTTTCATTATTAGACCGCAAGCTAAATATCTTGATATTGACCTTCTTAATGATGTTTTGATAACTAATCTAAAATTAAATTTTGGAATATATGTAAATGAAATAACACCTAAATTAATTGAATTTATATTACGATCAAAAATCAAATACTTTGTTATTGCATCGAATTTAACAGAAAATATAAATGAAAAAACAGAGAAATTTGTTCACTTGTTTAATTTTGTTTCAAATATAAGTAAGAAAACTAAACCAATTATTATTTGAGAAAACTTACCAAAAAATATTAATAAGGAACAAATAGAAAGATTAAACATAAACTATAATTACAATAACCAATACACACTTTAACAAGAGGAGAAATTATGAGCAAAAATATCGGAATTATTTTAGACTCTTTTTCATGTATATCTGAAAAAGATGCTTCTTCACTAGATTTAGGATTTATACCTCTAATTGCTGAAATAGATGGCGAATCTCTATTGGATGGTGTTGATAAAGATCGTTACGAAATGCTTGATTTGATTGCTAAGTCAAATAATTTAAAAACATCATTGCCTTTCTTGTCTACTTTCGAAAAAGTGTTTGAACAATTTTGTAAAAAATATGATTATGTTATTTTTCTGCCTATTTCTTCATTTTTATCATCAACATATAGCGCTGCGCTTAATTTTAAAGATGTTTACCCTAATTTACATGTTGTTGACACATCTTTTGTTGGTCAGCAAATGCTTGATATTGCAAAATATGCAAAAATTCACTTTGAAAAATTTCAAGATATTGACAAATTGATAAAATCAATTAAAGATATTGAATCTAGATCAGTTACATACATTATCCCAAGAGACATAAACTATGTAATTAAGGGCGGGAGAGTTAGTTCATTTAAAAAATTCTTACTATCTGCACTTTCGAAAATTAATTTATGCCCTTATATTAAATTTGACCAAAACGGCACAAGTACTGGGGGTATTGGTCGTGGTTTAAAAGGATCATTAAAGCAAATTCTAAATAAATTAGCAGACAAAGCAGATGCGAAAACTATAGATATTCAAAATGATTATAAAATTTATAACATTAATGGTATTGATAAAGATTTCAATAAATTATCATATGACTTTTTTGCTGAAAATAAAATTTTATTCGACGATATAAAACTCAATTCATCATGTGTTGCGATTCATACAGGTCCTGACGCACAGAGTTTTACAGTGATGCCTGATATTTTAAAAAGCATAAAATAAACTCCGCTGGGAGTTTTTTTATGCCGTCTGAGAGCTAGTGTTTTGTGTTTTTTGTGATTTTTGAATAACAATTAATTTTGGTAAATCTAAAGTATCTTGCAATTTTGTGGTTAATTTATCAACTAATTTAATTTGGTCATTAATACCCAAAAATGGCAATGAATCAATTTTGTCTATTTCATCTAATTTGCCAATGATTTCATCATATTTGATTTTAAAAATTTTTGATAATTTAATACCTTTTGCAAGATTGATTTTTTCAAATTTTCCACTTTTCAAGACTCCTTCATCAATGCTGAAAGGCAATATGTCCTTGTCATTATATCCATCTTTTAACTCCTTTACACATTCGATAAAAAATACATATTCGCCATCTTCTGCCACTAATACAATAACATCCGACTTTAAACTACCTCCTTTTATTTTGTTTATAAAGTCGTTTTTTAATTTTATTGGCTTTAAAACCGGCAATGTAACTAACATTTCTTTATTTTCCACAGTATTATGATATTTTTTTATTTATCCATATTTTGCTATTTTTTTACTTTTTAGTTATTCACAAATTTGTCGTATATATTCATTTTTTAATTGAATTGGTAAATAGCTAAATGTTAATAAGTATTTTATTATTGATCTTTATAGTTTTCGGCATAAATATATGAGTCCAAATAGTTCGCAGCACAAAATATAAAAAAAATATCCCATAAGGGATATTGATTATTATTGAGAAGCTTTTTGGATTTGTGCTGCTACTTCTGCAGCAAAATCGTCTTGTTGTTTTTCAATACCTTCTCCAACGCCGTAACGAATTGCTTTTAATAGTTCTAATCCGTGGTTTGCTAGGTATTTTTCGATTGAAACGCTTTCTTCCATCATGAAGCCTTGTTTAACTAAAACAACTTCAGCTAGTTTTTTGTTTAATGAACCTTCTAGAATTGCAGTTTGGATTTTTTCAGGTTTATTTTCAAAACCGGCAGGTTTCACAAATTCAGCTTTGAATGTTTCAATTCTTTCTGTTGGTACTTCCTCAACAAAAATGAATTCAGGTTTCATTGCTGCTAAGTGCATTGCAACATTTCTTGCAACTTCATCATTTGAACCTTTTACTTTAACTAGAGCAGCGATTTGGCCATTAACGTGAGCAAAAGCTCCAATTTTTTCACCTTCTGAAGCAGTGAATACTTCAAAACGACGAATAGATAGTTTTTCACCAATTGTTGCTGTAGCATCTTCTAAAATTGTTTCAACAGTTTCGTTGCCGTCTTTAGTTTGCATAAATTCTTCAAGAGAAGCTGCATTTGAATTTAACAAAATTGTTGTAAATCTTTGAACTAATTTTTTAAAGTCTTCATTTTGAGCAACGAAATCAGTTTCAGAGTTAACTTCTAGCATCACTGCTTTATTGTCTTTTTGAGCAATTGAAACTAGTCCTTCAGCAGAAACACGACCAGCTTTTTTAGCAGCTTTTATTTTACCATTGCTTTTTAGTCAAGTAATTGCTTTTTCAACGTCTCAGTCTGAAGCTTCTAGAGCTTTTTTAACGTCAATCATTCCACCACCAGTGCGTTCACGCACTGTTTTAATAAGAGCTAATTGATTCATTATTATTCTCCTTTTTCTTCAGATTTTGAAGTTTCTTTTACTGTTTCTTCAGTTCTTTTTGTGAATGGTCTTTCGTATCTTTTTACGAATTGTTTTTGGTCTGATTCAAATTTAGGTAATTCAACTTCTGAGTCTGGTCTGTATGCATATTTAGCTTTTCCGCCTCTTGCGGTTGTAATAGCATCAGCTAAAATTGTGATAATTAAGTTAATGCTTTTTGCAAAGTCATCGTTTGCAGGGATACCAAAATCAACTGCATCTGGGTTTGAATTTGAGTCTAAAATTGCGATAACTTTAACACCTTTTTTACGTGCTTCTTTAACAGCAATTTCATCTTCATTAGGGTCAGCAACAATCATGAATGTTGGTAGACCTTTCATTTTTCTAATTCCATTTAAGTTTTTTTGTAGTTTTTCTAATTGTTTTTGGAACATTAATTTTTCTTTTTTAACGTATCCCTCGAAGTTGTTTTGTGCTTTTTCTTCAAGTTCTTCCATTGTTCTAACTCTACTGAAAATTGTAGATGAGTTAGTTAAAGTTCCACCCAATCATCTATCTGTTACATAAAAACTATTTGTTCTTAGTGCGTTTTCTTTTATTGTTTCTTTAGCTTGTTTTTTTGTACCAACAAAAATGAATTGAGCACGTGGGTTTTTAGACACGAATTTGTGTAATAAATTGTAAGCAAATTCAAGTCTTTGTACTGTAACTGCTGTGTTGATTATGTGAATACCTCTTTTTAGTTGAGGGTATAGATAATCTTTCATTTTAGGGTTTCATTGGCTTGCTTTGTGACCAAAGTAAGCACCAGCTTCTAAAAGCTTGTCTTTAGAAACGATAGGGTTTTTAACTTCTTTTTCTTCAACTTTTTTAGTTGAAACTTCTTTGTTTTCTGTCATATATTTTTTTCCTTTAGTTTGTTATTCTTCCTAATACTTCTAACACCTAGCACCCTTTTCGCAAGGGCACACCCAAGTGAATCCATAATAGTGTGTTTATTTGATATCAAATTGAATTAAAAATTCTTTTTAATTATAATGTAAAAGGCAAATTTTCAAAATTAAAAAACCAGCTCATTGAGCTAGAAAAAATTATCAAATTTTTACGCGTTTTTCAGCGGGAATAAACATTTTATCGCCATTTTTTATTGAAAATTCTTCGATAAATTCTTCACGATTTGCGGCTTGTATGTTTGCTCTTAATTCAGCAGGTGCATGTGGATCTTGTTCAAGTAATCTCTGTGCGGTTTCTGGTTTGTATTTTGATTTTCAAACTCTTGCTCAGTTGATAAAGAAGTCTCTTGCGTTATAATCTCTTTCCATTTTAGCAGCTTCAAGAGCACAACTTAATCCTCCAGCATCAGCAATATTTTCACTAACTGTTAATGTACCATTGCACTTGCCAAAATCAGTTTCGACACCTTCAAATAATTGAATCATTTGTTTTGTTTTTTCACCAAATTTTTCGAAATCTTCTTGTGTTCATCACATTTTTAGATTTCCATTTTCATCAAAGTTGGCGCCATTGTTATCAAAAGCATGTGATATTTCATGTGCTATCACGGCACCAATTCCACCATAATTTTCTGATGATGAGTGTTTAATGTTGTAGAAAGCTCCTTGAAGTATACCAGCTGGAAAGACAATGTGATTATACATTGGGTGGTAGTAAGCATTAACTTGGTTTGGAGTCATTCCTCAATAATTTTTGTTAATTGGCATTTTGTATTGTGAATAATTGTATTTGGTTAAAACCTCGTTAAATTTTAATACTGATTCAATTAGAGATTCTGTTGATTTTAATTCCTTGTAATAAGGTTGAATTTCTGTTGGATAACCAATGTGCACGCCTAGTGTGCTTAATTTTTTTAGCGCTTTTTCTATTGTATTTTTAGACAATCATGTGTTTGATTCAAGTCTATTTTTGTAAATTTGAATCATGTGTTTAACCATTCGCTCAACATCTTTTTTAGCTTTGGCTCCAAGTTCTTTTTTAGCATAATAAACACCAACTGGCATACCAAAGAAGTGCAGTGCTAAATTTAGCGCGTGTTTGTTTTTGTTTTGAGCTTTAGATTGACCAGAAATAAATAGTTTATATTTTGTTGCCTTAACTCTTGTTTTTTCATCTAAATATGTTGAATATTTAAGTGCAAATTGTAATGCCATTCAATTAATAATCAGTTCAAAATTTCCCTCATTGAATATTTTGTCAATGTTTTGGGCAAAATTGTCATCAGAAAATACAAGCTCATCGACGGGTTTATCAATTATTTGTTTTACAATAAAATCAAAGTCAAAATTTTTAGTTGATTTAACAATTTTGTCATATTTATAAGGTTTGTAAAGTTGTGTGTATTGAACTTTTTGCAGTGAAGTTAAAGAATATTTAGCAATTATTTCGTCAAATTTAAGTGCTTTTTTAATTATTTCATTTACTTGATCTTTGTCTTTGACGTATGCTGAAATAATGCTTTTTGCCATTGATTTAAAAACTTTTAAGAATTTTGTTTTTTGTTCTTTGTTTTCATAGTGACTTTTATCAGGCAAAATATGTCTTGCAATTCCTACATAAAGGGTTTGCAATGTTGAATCAAGAAAATCTGTTTGCACTCCAAAATCAATTGGTAAAGGATAATCTTTGTATAAAAATTCAACATATTTTGATTTTAGTTCTGTTAAATTTTTGATGTTTAGTATTTCGTCGATGTATTTTTGTAATGGTTTTTGGCCAAGTTCGTTTCTTTTATCAATGTCACTTGTTAATTTATAAAAATCTGCAAAATTCTTTAAATCTGTATCAAGATTATTGTCATTTTGGTTAATTTTTAGAATTCTTTTCGCCAATCTCGCCACTATTTTTTCATTGCGAATGTCTAATTCAGCGAATTCTCCAGTAGAAGATCTATCGCTTGGAATTTGTGTTTTTTCTAATCACTCACCATTGACCGATTTGAATAAATTATCTTTAATTTCGTATTTCATATTAACCTCTTTTGAATAGTTTTTCGAATACTTCATCGTATGATGACACAGGGATGAATTCAATTGCTTGTTTAACTTCGTCTGGTATATCATTTAGATTTTTTTGGTTTTGTTTTGGAATAAATACTGTTTTAACACCTTTTTTGAATGCTGCAAATGATTTTTCTTTTAGTCCGCCAATTGGCAATACATTACCGCGCAATGTAATTTCGCCAGTCATTGCTACTTCGTGAGAAACAGGTGTATTTGTTAGCGCTGAAACAAGTGCAGTTGTGAAAGTTATACCAGCACTTGGTCCATCTTTTGGAACAGCTCCTTCAGGAACGTGAATGTGAAGCTCATTATTCTCGAAATCGAATTCAATTCCGAATTTTTTGGCATTTGATCTTACATATGAATAAGCGATAGCTGCCGATTCTTTCATAACATCTTTAAGAGAACCAGTAAGTTTAAACCCACCCTTTTGTGCAGGGTATGAACTAACCTCAATTTGTAATGTGCTTCCCCCAATTGATGTATAAGCTAAACCATTAACTACTCCAATTTGAGGTTTTTTATAGTCTTCTTCATCACCATATTTTGGTGTACCAAGTAATTTAATTGCAGTTTCCTTATCAATATTAAATTCTTTAATATCTTCGCCTGCAACAATTTTTGCTACTATTTTACGAGCTATCTTATCTAATTGACGTTTTAATGAACGCACACCTGCTTCAGCGGTGTAATTTTTAATAATTACTTCAATAACATCATCTTCAATTTTGAATTGTTCTTTATTTAATCCCGCTTGGCGTGCTGCTGTATCAACTAAATGTTCTTTTGCGATTTTAATTTTTTCATTTGTTGTATATGAATTTAGCTCCAAGATTTCCACACGATCTAATAAAGGAGCAGGGATATTTTCATAATAGTTTGCAGTTGCAATAAACATAACTTTAGATAGATCATATTCATGTTCTAAGTAGTTATCTTGGAATTTTGTATTTTGTTCTGGGTCAAGAACTTCTAACATCGCTGATGAAGGATCGCCCTTATAATCTGAACTCATTTTATCAATTTCATCCAATAAAATTAGTGGGTTTGATACACCGGTTTTTTGGATTGCTTTAATAATTTTTCCTGGCATTGCACCAACATATGTTCTTCTGTGACCTCTTATTTCACTTTCATCATGAACACCACCAAGCGAAATTTTTATATAACTTTTGTTTAATGCTTCAGCAATGGCTCTTGCAAGAGAAGTTTTACCAGTTCCTGGAGGACCAACAAGTGTTAATATTGGCACATTATTGAAGTTTTTTTGGACTTTATTTGAATTTTCACCAGTTTCTTTGAATAAATCTAGATCGATTTGCGAATCTTTGTCAAAATCTAAAAGCGATTTTTCTTTTGATTTAAGAGCACGTGTTTTGTGATTAATTATCAATGATAAATATTCAATAATTCTTTCTTTTACTTCGCCTAGTCCATAATGATTTTTATCAAGAATTTCTCTGGCTTTTGAAATATCAAGTGATTCTACTTCGATTTTTCTTCAAGGTAAGCTCTTTAAAACATTAATATATGATGAGGTAATATTGGCATCTGGTGTGCCTGACATCATAGATTTCATTTTGTTTGTTTCAGATTTAATTAGTTTTTGTACAGATTCAGGGTACATTTTTGACTTGTTTTTGTCTTTAATTATTTTTGTGTACTCTGATTCATCGTCTGCGTCTTGGTCGTTTTCTTGAAGTGATTCTTTTATTGCTCTTAGTTTTTCTTTAAGTAAGAATTCTCTTTGTTGTTTATCAAGATTATCTTTAACTTTTTTATTAATTTCGTTTTCAATAATTGCGTCAGAAATAACGTCTGAATTATCTTTTCTGTGTTTTTTGGTTTTGCCTTCTTCAATTGCTTCTCCAACGATTCCGTCAAAAATTTCTAGGCTTTTAAAAACTTGAGCTTGCTTTGGACTTCATTCAGATAAGAAGTAAAATGATCTTATGTGATCAATGATTAATCTAATTTGATCAACAATATTTCTACGTTCAAAAATATCTAATTTAATTCAATTATTAGCATAGGTAAAGTATAGTAATGATGAAATTATGTCAACAACATTTGCTCCATTAGGGTCAATAAAATCATTTTTTGAAGGTAATTTATTATTAACGCTGGCGTCATAATATGGATTATTTATTAATTGCATTTGAATGGTGTCTCAAATTGAAGATTGTGCTAAAACTGTTGCCGCTTCATCAATTTGTGTCAACAAAATTGAAGCGTTTCCAAGATCTTCAACGCTTGCATCATATGAATATTTATGAGTGATTACACTTTCAATATCGGTAACATTTTTAGCATTTTCTCCATTTGCATCAAGAGCCTTTTCAATAAAGTGTCTGCCAATTCCAACCAATGTTAATGTATAAATTCCGCCCGATCTTTTAGTGATTTTTTGAATTCTTGCATAGGTTGCAATTTTTGAAATTTCTTTAAATTTAACTTGCGAAATTGGTTTTTGAGTATTATTTTCAACATCTTCAATGGAAATAAGTTGATAACCAAGCATAACATACTCATGAACTTCTTGGTTTATTAATTCAAATTCAGATTCAGAATTTTTAATTTCATCGAAATTTGGCTTATTTTTATAACTTTTATTGTCTTTATTTTTTGCTAATTTTTCTTGTAGACTATCTAAATATTCTTTGGTTCAAACATTACCATATGGCATAACATCAATTTGTTTTATTTCATGACCATAAATAACTGCATTTAGCAGCATTTGATCACCAATTCTTGTCACCAATAATTTTTCTTTCATATTACCTCCAGATTTATTTATTAATATATTTTAGCACAATGACACTTAGTCTGCTAAAAATTATTAATTTTGTTCAGTTTTGATTAAAAAAAGCCCTATTTTGGCTTAATTACAAAGTTTATTATTTTGCCAGGCACATAAATTTCCTTAATAATTTCATTATTTTCTAGTCAACTAGCAACTAATTTTTTAGCCATCGAAATAATTTCATCTTTGTTTGTTTGATTAATTGAAATTGTAAGTTGTTCACGTAATTTACCATTTATAGTTATTGCGTATGTAACTTCATTTAATTCAAGAGCTTTTTGGTCAATTGTAAAATCATACAGATTTTTCAATGAAAAAAATCTTTCAGATAGCTCTCACGATAAGTGAGGTATGAATGGTTCTAAAATATTAAGTATTACATAAAAGAACTCAGTATTTAGTTTGTCTGATTCGATTTTATCATATGCATTCATAGTTTCCATGCATCAAGCAATTAGGGTATTAAATGAATAATTATTTTTTCTATCATTGAAGATGTCTTCTTGTTTTTTTAACCCTAAATATAATTTTCTTCTTGCTTGCTTTTCAATTGAATTTAATGCAGATTGGTCAATATTTTTAAAATCTAAGTCAACTGATAATTTTGAAGCTTTCTCAATAAGTCTTTCAATGAATTTGTAGCTTCCTTCAATTCCAGATGTTGATCATTCTAGTTCTTTTTCAGGTGGGGCTGCAAAAAGAATAAATAATCTTAGTGTATCTGCATTGTATTGAGCAACAGCATCATTTGGTGAAACAGTATTGCCTTTTGATTTAGACATTTTTGAGCCATCTTTTAAAACCATTCCTTGCGTTAGTAGATTTGCAAAAGGTTCCCTAAAATCAACATAACCAAGAGTTGCTAATACTTTTGTAAAGTATCTAGCGTAAAGCAAGTGCAATATAGCATGCTCAACTCCACCAATATATTCGTCAACTTGATTTCAGTACTTAACAGAATTTGGTTCAATTGCCACTTTGCTGCGTAAAATAGGTGGAACTGTGTATCTTAAAAAGTATCAACTTGACTCAAAAAATGTATCAAAAGTGTCGGTTTCTCTTGTTGCATCTGAATTACATCTATGACATTTTGTGTTAAGTCATTCTTTGTTTGTTGCTAAAGGATTTCCAAGTGAATTAAAATCTACATTTTCAGGTAATGAAACTGGTAAATTATCAACTGATTCAGGAATAATTCCACATTTTGGACAATGAATAATTGGGATTGGCGCACCTCAATATCTTTGTCTAGATATCCCTCAATCACGAAGATTCATTTGTGAACTTTTTTGTAAGTTATCAACAGTAATTTTTATATTATTTTTACCAAATTCAATATTATTTTTGATTGAAAATTCTTTATGACTTTTTAGTTTTTGAGCATCAACTAAAACAACTCTATCGGTGGCGCCAATTGATGCGAAATCGGTTATAACAATCTTGTATGACTTGCCATACTCAGCAAATGCATCTACGTCAAGAATATGTGCAAGTTGGTTTGAAAAGTCTTTATTCAATGCTTTGTTTTGAATTTCAAGTATTTTTTCTATTTCGTAATCTTTTAAAATATTTAGCTCAATTAGTTTTTTTACTATTGGGTGTTGTGCGCTAATTGCTAGAAAATCAAAGGTTGATAAATCATCAATATTTTTTACAAATACATTGATAAAATCAATTAATTCATTATTATTTGAAACTTTAAATTTTAGATTATAGCCCTGTTCATACCCAATTCACTTTTTTTGCATCATTAAAACTTTTTCTGGTCAATGATTTTTTAGTGTGTCAAGGTCATTTTGTAATTCTTGTGCATAGTCCTTGATTTTTAAGTAGTATTGCTCCATATCACGTTGTACTACTTTTTCATCACAACGTCAACATAACCCATCAATAACTTGTTCGTTAGCTAAAACTGTTTGATCTTTTTCACATCAATTAAGTGGTGATTTTTTTCTGTATACAAATCCATTTTCCCACATTTTAATGAATAACATTTGTTCTCATTTAGTGTACTCTGGATCGCAGGTGATGACCTCGTGTTCCCCTCACGCAAATGATATACCCAATCTTTTTAGTTGTGGGTTCATTTTTTTGATGTTTTCATATGTTCAAGTTTTTGGGTGAATTCCATTCTTGATTGCAGCATTTTCTGCAGGTAAACCAAAAGCATCTCATCCAAATGGGTGTAAAACATTAAAACCTTTTCTGCGATAAAAACGAGAAAGAACATCACTAATTGAGTAATTTCTAACATGCCCCATATGAATATTTCCAGAAGGATAAGGAAACATACTTAAAATATACTTTTTAGGCAGTGAATAATCGTCTTTTGGTAATGAATAATTAGTATCATCTCAATATTTTTGTCATTTCATTTCGACATCGTGTTGGTTGTAATTAAATTTTGACATTACGCCTCCTAAAAGATATTTTTAGTAATTCTATTTATATTGTAATTAGATATGTATATAACTACTGAATTTATTGAAAGATTTGCTATGTTAAAAAGAAAATAAGTTACAAAAGTTCCTAAATAATAGTTTGGAATAAAAAAGAATAATGCTTTAAATTTTCCGTATTCTTTTGAAAAATGAATAAAATCGTAATATTTTGTGAGTTTAAATAATTTAAAAAATAATGGAGTTGCAAAAAAGATATTTATAGTTACCATAATCAAGGTTGTCAATAGGATGGCAAAAATAATTTTGAATAAATCGGCAAGATTTTTACATTTTATTTTTTGATTTTTGTTTTTAAAAAATAATTTGTTTAAAAGAAGATAACTCATTACAAAAATAAATTGAGTTAAAACCTGCATAAATGTACCAAATAATCCAGCAATATCATAACCGAGTGAAGAATATGCGGGACTGAATAAAAATAATGTAATTAGGCTAAATATACCCCATTTAAAACCAATGAATTGAAATATTGTTAAAGTAAAAATTAAAGATAAATTAAATTTTAAAAAACCATTAAAGGGCATTAATTGACTTCAAACATTAAAGACTATCATTAGCGCAAGCAATAATCCGGTTAATGATATCTTCAGTGAAATACGCTTGTTTCAATACATTATTTTGTACCAAAAATTCTGTCTCCTGCGTCGCCTAGGCCTGGTTCAATGTATTTTTTATCATTTAAAATCGGATCTAGTGCTGCTAGATAAATGTTGAAATCTTTACCAAATCTTTCGTGAATGTATTTAACTCCCTCATTAGTTCCAACTAAACACACAAGCTGAATATTACTAAAACCATCGTCCATTAATTTTTGAATAGCATCAGCTGCAGATGCGCCAGTTGCAAGCATTGGATCCACAACAATAACATAACTATTTTTGTCAACACTTGGCATTTTGTAGAAATATGTTTCTGGTTTAAAGGTTTCTTCATTACGATATAAACCAATATGCCCAATTCTAGCTGTCGGAATTAACTCAAGCAATCCTTCAGTCATCCCTAAACCAGCCCTTAACACTGGCACAATGACAATTTCTTTGTCATATGTTTCGCCAACAAATTTTTGATTGAGAGGTGTAATAATTTCCTTTGCTTTTGTTTGGTATTCACGCATTATTTCATAAACCATTAGAGATGTTATTTCGTTTAAATTTGACCTAAAAACCGAGTGATTAGCATTTTTATCACGCATATTTGTTAATTTTATTGAAATAAGCGGGTGAGTTATAACTTTAAGCATCAATCCTCCAATTATTCTTATATGTAAATAATAGCACATTTAGTATTTAAATTTAATATTGATATATTAAATATGATATTTAAATAAATACATTTATTTAGAATTGTTAATTGATTTTAAAATAGTGTAGCTATATTATTCATATTCTAAGCCTTAGTTCATTTGTATTTTGTGTGTTTTAAATGTAAAAATATACACAATTTACATTGTAATATATATTGATAAATTGCTAATTATGCATTATATTTCTCTATTGATTTTAGAAAAATAAAACACAGTTATTCGATAGCTGTGTTGTTATTTTGCTTTTTTTAAATGGTTTAATTTATCATTGATAATATAAATTATTCAGTTGGTTAATAATGAAAAAATTATTGTTAAAACTAATGTAATAAACATTCTTCAAAAAATACTTAAATTTGTTAGTGAGCTAAGTATAATTGTTAAAAAAATGACCGTTAGCGGGATTAAATATTTAAACGTATCAACCTTTAAAAGATTGAAATAGGTCAAAAGTATTGCTAATGATATACTAAAAAATCCTATTGCAATTGGTATAAACAATATTGCATAAAAATTATTGATTTTTTGTCCATTAAAGTCGTTTGTAGATGTAAGCCAAACTACAACCATTGGAATCACTAATAAAATTGAACAATAGAGAATTGAAACAATAGGTCAATACTTTTTATTCATAATTAGCTTTTAATTCATTTAACATAAATATGAATTCTTTTAAAGTTGTTGTGTGGGTTGTTTCTTCTCCATATTTTCTATAAGAAACAAGGCCTTTCTCGCTTTCGTTTTTGCCCAAAATTACTTGGAATTTTGATTTAGATATCTGAGCTTCACGAATTTTTTTGTTTAATCTTTCATCACGATCATCAAGTTTAACACGGAAATTATGAGACCATAGTTGATTGGTAATTTCTTTGGCATATTCAATGTTTTCATCTAAATTAACTGGAATTACAGTAATTTGTTTAGGTGCTAATCAAAATGGTAAAACCCCTTTGGTTTGCTCTAGTAAAATTGCAACAAATCTTTCATAAGTTCCAATTAATCCACGGTGAATCATCACTGGAGTTGCATCATCACCATTTTTATCAGTGTATTTTAAATTGAATTTCATTGGTTGCAAGAAATCCAATTGAATCGTTGCAACTGTTACTTCATGCCCTAATGCTGTATGAATTTGAATATCCATTTTTGGGCCGTAAAATGCGGCTTCACCCTGAATTGCTTCATATTGAACATTCATTGAGTCAAGAGCATTTTTTAACATTGTTTCACTTTTGACTCACATTTGTTCATCATCAAAGTATTTTTCTTTATTTTGTGGGTCTCTTAATGATAATGATATGTAACTAATTTGAATATTAAAGATTTTAAGAGTTTCGCTGATTTGTTTGTACATATGAATGATTTCGTCAAAAATTTGATCTTCTCTTACATACAAGTGCCCCTCAGTTAAAAGCATTCCTCTAACACGTTCTAAGCCAGTTAATGCGCCGGATTTTTCATAACGGTACAATTGCGATTGTTCTGAATATCTTATTGGCAAGTCTCTATAAGATCTTTTTTCTAAACCATAACAAATATTGTGGTGTGGACAGGTCATTGGGCGCGGAATTAGTCTTTCTTTTTCCACAACAATTGGTGCAAACATGTCATCTTTGTAATGCTCCAAGTGCCCTGATGTTTTATACAACTCTTCATTTCCAAAGTGTGGCGTTAAAACTTCTGTGAAACCATATTTGCGGTCCATTTTTAGCACTAAGTTGCGAATTTCGTTGTGAATATACATGCCATCTTCAAGTCAAATTGGCAATCCTTGACCAGTTAATTGATGCATTGCGAATATTTTTAGATCTTTACCGATTTTTCTGTGATCTCTTTCTTTTCTATCTTTTAGTAGTTCAAGATAGCTTTCTAGTTTTTCACTTGTTTCTCAAGCTGTTCCATATATTCTTGTTAGTTGAATATTATCAGAGTTACCTCTTCAGTAAGCTCCTGCCAATGAAAGAAGTTTAAAATGTTTAAGATTTTTAGTTGAATGAATGTGTCCGCCAGCACATAAATCTTTAAAAATTATTTCTTTATTCAATGGGTCTTGTAAAGCATAAAATGTTACTACTTGACCCTGCGCTTTTAGTTCATCATATAATTCTTTTTTGTAAGGTTTATTATTGAAATCATATTGATTTTCGTCAATTTGTATTGTTTCAAGATTTCTTGAAGCAAGTTTTTTCATTAATTTTTCAATTTTATTTAAATCTTGATCACTTAAGGGGTTTTCAAATTCAAAATCGTAATAAAAACCCTCATCAGTTGCAGGACCAAATCCTAATTTAACATTAGGATACAATCTCTCAATAGCTGCTGCAAGCAAATGTGAACATGTATGATTAAGTAATTTATCAGCCTGTATTTTCATATTGTCTCCTAATTAAAACCCATTTTAGTTGCTAAATCTTTAACTATTGGTTGGCAAATACTCTTTGCTTTTATCGCGCCTTTTTCAATAATTTTTTCAATGTTTGACTTTGCATTTTGGTAATTATTTTGTATTTTGGTCAACTCATTTTTAACAACTTCAGCAACTGCTTGCTTAAATTCAGAATAGTTAGAATCTTTGAATTTTGCTTCCGCTTGCTCTAAACTCATATCAGTTAAAGACGCATAAATGTTCAATAAATTAACGATTCCTTGTTTATGGTCAGCAATATATACCTTATTTTCAGAGTCGGTAACTGATTTTAATATTTTCTTGTAAGCAACTTCGGGATCATCATGTAAGTAAATTGTTCCTTTTGACGATTTGTCTGATTTTGACATTTTAATTTCAGGGTTACTTAATGATTTGATTCTAGCACCGACTGGCGGAATAATGCCCTTAGGTAATACAAATTTTGTTTTATATCTTTTATTTAAGCGCTCAGCGATTGTTCTAGTTAGTTCAAGGTGTTGTGTTTGGTCCGCTCCAACTGGAACAACATCTGCATTGTAAATTAGTATGTCTGCAGCCATTAAAATTGGATACATCAATAAACCCACAGGAATTTTTTCAGTGCCATTATCTTGTTTTTCAAGTTTTTGAGCTTTGTCTTTATATTGAGTCATTCTATAAAGTTCTCCAAGAGAGACTTCTGAAGTCATTAATCATTGAGCAAAGGCATGTTCATAGACATCTGATTGAAAAAATATTGTACTTTTCTCAGGGTCAAGTCCGCAGGCAATATACATTGCAACTATTTCTTCTCTTGCTTGTTTATTAACTTTAGGGTCAACACTTCCCGTTGTTAATCCGTGTAAATCAGCAACAAAATAATAGGCTTCATAATCATTTTGCAATTTAACAAAATTTTTAAGTGCGCCAATATAGTTACCCAACGTTAAGTCCCCTGTGGGCTTGATTCCGCTTATAAGTCGTAATTTACCCATATCTCTCCTTATAGAATTTAATATAAATATTAAAAATTATAATACTTAATATTAAAATTTGTATAATAAAAGCATGACTAAAAAAGACAAGTTTAAAATAGTAATTTTGACAATTTTTACACTAGGTTTTTGTTGATTGCATTGATACAGAATTAATAAAAAACATCAAAATCTTGTTCAAGGTAAAATAGATGCTGATATTAACCAAAGAGAAATTGACGAATTGATTCGTTTTATAGGTGGATTGGATAATATTAATGATGTTAGTTCATCTGGTTCTAAATTGAAAATTTTCTTTAAAAATTCGCAATTAATTGATTCAAAATCAATAATTGATAATAAGTTAGCAACTGGTGTTTTTGTTTCTTCTGATTCAATAACTTTGATTGTTGGCGTTAAATCTTCAGCATATGTGAATGCATTAAAAAAATAGCACGCGCTATTTTTTTATAACTTGTCTTGAATTGCGTTTATTGCAGGTAGTTCTTGATCTAAAAGATATTGTTGAGAAGCACCACCGCCAGTTGATACGTGAGTTATTTTGTCTTTGAATCCAAATTTTTCTGATGCAGAAATTGTGTCACCGCCACCAATAATTGAGTAAGCGCCCGAACTAACTATTGCATTACCAATTGCGCGAGTTCCTTCTTCACCAAATTCTTTTTCAAATACCCCTAAAGGCCCATTTCAATAAATTAATTTGGCATTTGCAATGTGTTTTTTGTATAAATCAATTGTTTTTGGTCCAATATCAATACCCATTTTACCTTTTTCAACATTTTCGTCTTTAGAAATGCTTGCCATATTATCGTCAAAACTATTTACCATTGCGTTATCTACAGGGATAATAAATTTTGCTTTAGATTCGGCCATTAGTTTAGTTGCAAATTCAATTTGGTCATTTTCAACTAATGAATTGGCAATTTCAAATCCTTTTGCTTTTAAAAATGTATATGCCATTGCACCACCAATTAAAATTTCGTCGGCTTTTTGGCTTAGTTTTGTTAGATAAGAAATTTTGTCTTTAACTTTTGCACCGCCTACAATAGCTATAAATGGTTTTGTTTCTTTTGAAAATGCTGTATCAAATGCATTTAATTCTTTTTCTACAAGCATACCAACACCAGATTCTTTAACTCTTAAAGAAATTCCGATATTTGAAGCATGTGATCTATGTGCAGTTGCAAAAGCATCATTAATGAATACATCGGCTAATGAAGCTCATTTTTCGCCTAATTCAGGAGCATTTTTACTCTCAGCTTTTTCGTTTAAGTCTTCAAAACGTGTGTTTTCAACCAAAAGAACTCGGCCATAATCCATTTCATTTACTGCTTGCTCAAGTAATGAACCACTTGAAACCGGCGAAAATAATACTGATTTATTTAATAATCTACTTAATTCATTTGCGATTGGTAAAAGTGATTTTGAAATTTTATCTTCTTCACTTTTAACTCTTCCTAGATGTGAAAGCAAAATAACTTTTGCATTTTGTTCAATAGCATATTTTATTGTGTCAAGAGCAGCAACTATTCTCTCGTTAGATTGAATTATCCCATTTTTGATTGGAGTGTTAAAGTCGACTCTAATTATTACTCTTTTGTTTGTTAATTGAATATCTTTGATTGTCTTTTTCATGATATCTCCTAGTTAATTTATTTAAGTATAAATTTTTATTATTTAAATTTGTATTTAAATTGAATATATAGGTAAATTTTATGTTAATAATGCCACAATTATTCAACCGCTATTACTTCTAAAAATGTATCAAGATCTAAGGTTGCATTTCCAATTAAAAAACCATTAATATCAGGAATTTTTGCTAGGTCTTTGATATTTTTAGCATTAACAGACCCACCGTAAATTATTTTCGTATTTGGGCTTGTTATTGAACGAATGTATTCAGCCATATCTTTTAAAAATGTTGGTGATGCACTTTGGCCAGTTCCCATAGCTCAAATAGGTTCATAAGATATGATTACTTTACTAAAATCTATATCTTTTGATGATTCAAGGATTTTCTGTTTAACCACTTCTTTTGATTTTCCTTGTTGATATTCGGTTAAACTCTCCCCGAAACAAATTAGAGGGGTTATATTATATTCAAGGGCTGCCTTTGCTTTTAAGTTAACATCACATGAGGTTTCGTAGTGATATTTTCTTCTTTCAGAGTGGCCAACAATAACGTATTTTATTCCAAATTCACTCAACATTTCGGCAGAAATATAGCCAGTGTAGGGCCCAGCTGGGAATTGAGAAACATCTTGTCCAACTAACATTAATTTGTCAATTTTGTTGAATGCTACATGGGCTGCAAGATTTATTGGCGGCATTGCAATACCAAATTCATTGGCATAAACTGCATCTTTATATGTTTTATCTTTTCTAATTTTTTCCTTGAACTTTTTATTGAATTTTTCCAATCATTCTGCACTTTCACCAAATGTTTTATTCATTTTTCAATTGGCTATAATAATTTTGTTCATAACAAGCCTCCTTATAATATAAATATTGTAATACAATTACTATTTCATTAGTATTTTTCCTAATTTATTAATTTCATAAATTCTTCTTCATTAATAATTTTTGTACCTAATTCAATTGCTTTGTTTTTCTTACTTCCGGCATCATCTCCGCACAATAGATAATTAGTTTTTTTAGAAACACTACTTGCAACAATGCCGCCATTATTTTCAATTATTTGTGTGTAATAATCTCTTGAATTCGTCAATTTACCTGTTATAACAAATGTAATATTATTTAATCGAGAATTTGATGTATTCTTTTGTTTTTTGTATTCAAAAATTTCATCTAAAAATAATAAAAGTTTTCTATTTTCGTCATCTTTCATAAACTCAATTAATGAAATTGTTATCTTAGGACCAATATTTTCAATATTTTGAATGCTCTCTAGATTTTCGCATTCTAATAATTCTTTAAAATTATTAAATTGTTTTGAAATTAATTTTGCTGCTCTTTGTCCAAGGTGTTGAATACCTAGTGCAAACAGCACTTTATCAAAGCTGTTTTGTTTTGATTTTTCAACATTTTTCATCAAATTATTAAATTTGAGTTCGCCAAAACGCTCAATTTTCAATACAAGACTTTTGTGTTCTTCAAGTGAGTAAATATCCTCAATTTTCTTAATAATACCAGCTTTGAATAAATCTTTTACAGTTGACAAACCAAGGCCAACAATATTCATTCCTTTTCTTGAAGCAAAATGATAAATTTTGTTTATATTTTTTTCATCACAATTAGAATTCAAACAAAACTGATCGACCAAACCTTCATTTTCTATTAAAATTGAATTACAACTCGGACAGTTTAATAATTTATTAAATTTTGAATATGTGTTTTTTACTGCTAAATTAATAACTTTTGGAATTATTTCACCAGCTTTAATTATTGAAACTTCATCGCCAATGTTAATATTCATTTTACTGATAAAATCGTAGTTATGAAGTGTTGCATATTGAACTATTGTTTGGTTTAATTCGACTGGTTCAATGTTCGCTATGTATGTAATTTTTCCTGTTCTGCCAACTGAACTCAAAATATTAGTAATTTTACTATTAACTGATTCAACTTCATATTTGAAAGCAATTGAGTGTTTTGGAAATTTTGATGTATTGCCCATTGCTTTTCAATAATTTAAGTCATTTAACTTAATTACTAGGCCATCAGCATCATACTCGAGTGTATTTTTAATTTCTGCAAAGTTCTCAATTTCTTCTGATAAGTCTTCAATTTCAACTAATTTATGTAAAGGATTTGTTGGGATATTTAATCTTGCTAGAAATTTTAATGAGTCATTTTGTGTGTAAATATCATGATTTTGAGGATCTACTAATTCATAAAGATATGCTTCTAGGCCGCGCTTAGCAACTATTTCTTCATTTAATTGACGCAATGTTCCTGAGGCAGCATTTCGAGGGTTGGCAAATTTTTTTAATCCCAATTCATTCATTTCTCTATTCAATTGGTAAAATTTTGATTTTGGTAAAAACACTTCGCCACGGACTTCTAAATTATTTTTATAATCGATAATTTTTGGTATTGATTCAATTTGCATAATATTGCTTGTGACTATTTCACCCTCAATGCCATCTCCTCTAGTTATTGCTTTAGTTAAATAACCATTTTCATAATGAATTGCAATCGATAAACCATCGATTTTTGGCTCAATACTAAAGTTAATTTTGTCTTCGGGAACAACTTTTTTGATGTTATCCAAAAATTTTTCAATATCATCATATGAATATGCTTTTGCTAAAGATAACATAGGTTTATTATGGGTAAATTTTGCAAATTTTGTGTTGAAAATGTTATCTGCACCAACTTTTTTTGTAGGCGAATTTGGGTGAATTAATTCTGGATATTGCTGCTCTAATTCTTCGAGTTGTTTTAATTTTTTGTCATATTCTAGGTCAGAAACACTAGGGTTATTTTCAATGAAATACTCATAATTTCATTTGTTAATTAGGTTTGTAAGTTGCTCGATTTTTTCTTTCATTATGCTCCTTGAAAAAAACTTTATTTTATTATACATTTTAATATTTTAATTTAGGAAACTTAAAATTAAAAAGCCAGTTTACTGGCTAATTAATAAGCTTTAAATGAAGTAATTTCGTATCAATATGGCAATGTAATAACTTGGTATTTTATTAATATCATTAAAACAACAAGGCTAGTCATTAATAAAAATATAAACGCATCTTTTCATTGAGGAACTAGAATACGATATCTTGTTCTTTTGCCATATGGATCATAACCTCTTGTTTCCATTGCATTTGATAAGTCTTCAGCTTTTGCAAATGATGAAGAGAACAATGGGATTATCAATGTTGTAAATGCTTTCGCTTTATCTTTTAGTTTACCATGTTTAAAGTCTACACCCCTACTTGCTTGTGCTTTAATAATTCTTTTAGCTTCAATTAACAAGGTTGGAATAAAACGCAGTGCAACTGATATTACCATTGCAATTATATGTGTCGGAATGAATAGTAATTTCAATGGAATAAGTAAATCTTCAATTGATTTAGTCAGTAAAATTGGTTTAGTTGTAGCAACAAATAATGTAGTGGCCATAATCATTATGTAAATTCTAATTATCAGTGATAAAGTTCTAGCAATAACTGCGTAACTTAGCGCATATGTTCGATTATTGTCGATATAGAAAAAGACTTTATAAGTTTCTCTAATTTGCTCGCTTGTAATTTTCATTGTATAAATATTTAAGAAAAATACAATAAAACCAACAAGCAATGGTATTTTTAACAAGCTAAATATATTTTTGATACTTCTTGTACCAATGATATAAGCAATTGTTAATGGAACCAATAAAATAAATAAACTAATGAAATGAAAAGCAACAAATGTCATTGAAATATAGGCAATATTGATTATTAATTTTATTCGAGGGTCTAATTTATGAATGAATGTGTTATCGTAAATATATGTACCAATTCCGTTCATTATTTATCTCCTTGAATTTTTTGTGAAATAAATGTGGCTAGTTCATCAAGTGATTTAATTTTAGGTAATTTTCAACCCTTTTTCTCCAATTTTGTCATAAATGACATTAGTTTTGGAGATTGCAACCCATTATTATCAAGAAATTCAGTGTCTTTTAGAACATCATATGTAGGCCCATCTTTAACGATTCGACCATGTTTCATAATAACTACACGATCAGTAACTTCTAAAATATTATCAAGATCATGGGTAACAATAATTATAGTTTTACCCATTTTGTGTAATTTTTTAAAGATACTTAAAATTTCTCTTACACCAGCAGGGTCTAATCCCGCTGTTGGCTCATCTGCAACAATAATATCAGGTTCAATTGCTAAAATACCTGCCAATGCAACCCTTCTTTTTTGACCCCCTGATAAACCAAAAGGTGATTTATTTAAATATGAGTCATCAAGGCCGCATAAATTAAGATATTGTTTTGCTCTCATTGCTGCTTCTTGTTTGGAAACACCAAAAGACATTGGCCCAAACATGATGTCTTTCTCGATAGTTTCTTCAAAAAGTTGATATTCAGCAAATTGAAAAGCTATTGCTACTCTTTTTCTTATTTCTTTAGGATTTGAAACTTTTTTAACTTTTCTTGTTTTGTATTTATATTCTATAAATCCGTTTTTATATACATTTTTTTCTACTCATGAAGCAACTACATCTATTGATTCGTAAATTTTGTCGTATTTATTCGTTTTTTTATTGAATACGTCTTTTTTGAATGACCAATTTATTTGGCCTAATGTAGGAAGAGACAAAGCATTTAAATGTTCAATAAACGTTGATTTTCCTGAGCCAGTATGGCCAATAATGCCAATAAATTCACCTTGTTTGATATCTATGTTTAGGTTTTTAATCGCAGTAAATTCCATTCTTGAGCCGCGATTATATGTGTGAGATAAATCACGAATTTTTATTTGCATATTGCCTCCAATAATTCTGATTCATCGAATTTTGGATTTATTCCTTGAATTTTTTCACTTAATTTATAAATAAATGGTGATTCAATTTTTGCGTGATGTAAAACTTCTTTGTTTTTTAATATTTCTTTTGGTGAACCTTGAGCAATTATTTTTCCTTTAGAAAACACAATACAATAATCTGCCAAAATAGCTTCATCCATATCGTGAGTAATTGAAATTAATGTTTTTTTTCTAGTTTGTTGAATATCTCTAATTAATTTTAAAACTTGTTTCTTTCCTAATGGGTCTAACATTGATGTTACTTCGTCAAAAATTATAACTTTTGGATCTAGAGCCAAAACAGAGGCAATTGCCACTCTTTGTTTTTGACCTCCAGAAAGTAAATGTGGTTCGCGAGTTATATGCTCAGCCATACCAACTTTTTTTGAAAGCTCATCAATAATTGGTTTCATTTCTTCACGTTTGATACCTTTATTTTCAAGTCCAAACGCAATATCATCTTCAATTGTTGCACCAACAAATTGGTTATCTGGGTTTTGAAAAATAATTCCAACTTGCTGTCTTATTTTTCGTAAATTTTTTGAATTTATTTCAGTTCCATCAATAGAGATTGAACCTGATTCTGGTTTATAAAGTGCAACTAACAATTTTGAAAGAGTTGATTTTCCTGAACCATTGTGGCCTAAAATTGCAACATATTTTCCTTGTTCAATTTCAAAACTAACATCATCAATGGCGTTATTTTCATTTCCAGGGTACTTAAAAATTAAATTTTTAACAGATATCATAATGTGATAATTATACAATGCAATAACAATATAAAATGCAAATTTTAGATTAATATATAATTATAAAAAAAGTGTTAAGAGGTTAAAAAAAGTGAATAAACAAGATAAATTAATTGCCAGCATTAGAGGACTTGTATTAGACTCGCAAAATGCAACGGGCAATGGCCACAGCGGGATGGCGCTAGGTTCAAGCGGAGTTTTTGCAACTTTGTTTACTAAATATTTAAAAATTTGAAAAGACAATCCAAAATGAATCAACAGAGATAAATTTGTTTTATCAGCGGGGCACGCCTGTTTAGGATTTTACGCAATTACTCATTTTATGGGGTTATTAGCAAAAAATGAGATGAAAAATTATCGTAAATTAAATTCAAAAACTCCAGGTCATCCTGAATTAGAATGATTTGATTTTGTTGATGCTAATACAGGGCCACTTGGTCAAGGCATTGCTATGGCGCTTGGAATGGCGATAGCAAGAGATTATTTAGCACAGAAATTTAATGTAAATGGATTAAAAATAATTGATAATTATGTTTATGCTTTGCATGGAGATGGTTGTATTCAAGAAGGTGTTGCACAAGAGGCAATTCAACTTGCAGGTACACTTAAAATTAATAAATTAATTCTTATTCATGACTTTAATAATGTTCAGATAGATACAAATTCTAATAAGGTTAATAACATCAATTTAATTAAGTGATTTAAAGCCCAAAATTGAAAAACTATTGAATCTAGTGACAAGCCCAAATCAATTGAAAAAGCATTGAAAAAAGCAAAAAAATTACAAGGGCCTGTTTATATCCAAGTGAAAACTTCAATTGGTAAAAACACTAATCTTGAAAACAGTTTAAAAGCACATGCGGGTTCATATTCTCTTAGCCAAATTCAACAATTTAAGCGTAAAATGAACTTGGAAAATCTTGTTCCTTTTGAATATGATGATGAGGTTTATAAGTATGCCCAAAGTTTCTGAAAAGCAAAACAAAAAGAATATGATTCTTGAACTAAAGATGTTGAAAAACTTGCTGACCTTGACATTAAAAAATATAATGAATTATCAAAACTAATAAATAACAACTATAAGTATGATTTATCAGAATTTGAATTTGAAAAAAATGATTTATCAATTCGAGAATATTTTGGCCAAATTACTCGTTTTATAGAGAAAAAAGATAATTTAATAATTGGTGGTTCTGCTGATTTAAAAGTCTCAACATTAATCGGTTTTAATAAAGAATTTAATAATGGTGGCTCAAATATTAGTTATGGCGTGCGCGAACATTTAATGTTAGCGTTGAATAATGGTATAAATTTAGCTTCAAATTTAAGAACTCTTGCAGCATCATTTCTATCATTTGCTGATTATGCAAAAGGCGCAATCCGTCTGGCATCATTAATGAAATTGCCTGTAATTAATATTTTTACTCATGATTCATATGGTGTGGGAGAAGATGGGCCAACACATCAACCAGTTGAGCAATTAGCAATGTTGCGGTCGACACCAAACACACTTGTTATAAGGCCAAGCAATGAATTTGAGAGCAAGTTAGCATATGAATATGCACTGAATAAATCTAAAGTACAGACTTGTTTAATTGCATCTAGACAAGCAATAAAATCATATAAACATGCTTTTGACATAAATGAGTTAAAATCAATTCATTTGGTAAAAAAATTTACCAAAACTTCTAATAGAAAAACAATAAATATTTTAGCGAGTGGATCAGAAGTTGAACTAGCTTATGAAGCAGCACATAAATTGCATATTATGCACAAAATCAATGTTAATGTTTATTCGGTTCCTGTCTTACAGTGATTTGTTAAAGAATTAGAACAAAACAAACACAAAAATTTAATAAAATTCCCTACTTTGGCAATCGAAGCATCAAGCGACCATATGTGATACTTGATTGCTAAATATACAATTTTTGATGCAATTTTAGCTAGTGAATTTGGCCTTTCAGCGCCCGCTGATAAAGTATTTAATATGTTTGGTTTTAATGTAGAAAATGTAATAAGCAAAGCAATAAAATTACTAAATATCAAAAGCAAATAATTTTATTAATTCTCTTATTATTTTGTATAATAAAAAAACTTTTATATAAAAATATTTGCAAAGGAATATATGAAAAAATTTTTTAGGAACTTTACTTATAAATTTTCTCAATTTTTCCTTAAAATCTCAAGATGATGAACATCATATTGAGAAAATAAGGATTTGACCAAAAAAATATTGTTTACGTTTGGCTTTCTTGCGATTTATGTGATTATGACAACAATTGGTACACCGTTCATAAAAATTAAATCATTAGAAACTCTAACTGATGACACTTTTTTAAGCACTTTAAACCTTGTTGGTGGGGGCGGCCTTAGAAACTTTTCAATTGTTGCACTTGGAATTAGCCCATTCATTAATGCCTCATTAATCATGTCAATTTTGCAAACTAGAGTTTTCCCGCCAATCCACAAATTAAGCCAAAGTGGGCCATTAGGTAGAAAAAAACTTAATGTTATAACTCGTATATTAACGCTTTTAATTGCCTTTCCACAAGCTATTATGCTTTCAAAATCACTAGCTTCTGGTGAAAACCCATTTATTGAAATTATTCCAATGTATGGTCCTAAAACCCTTGAAGTTACAACATACTTAGTTGTTCCTATGATTTTGATTGGGGGATCACTATTTTCCCTATTCATTGCTGAGCAAATTACTGACAAAGGTATTGGTAATGGTACATCACTATTAATTTTCATTGGTATGGCCCTCTCATTACCAAACCAATTCAAACAGGCTATTAGTTACTTTATTGGTTCAGATTCTGCTTCAACATTATTTATTGGTTCTTTAAATTTCATAACTTATATATTTATTTTTGCATTAACAATTTTCGTTGTAGCCCTTATTTACAATTCAGAACGTCATATTCCTATTCAACAAATTGGAGCTGGCCGTTCAAAAAATCTTAAAGATATGGGAAAACTGCCAATCAAGTTGAACCCTGGCGGCGTTATGCCAATTATTTTCTCAACAATGGTTGTTTCATTCCCAATAATGATTGCTAGATTATTGCCAAGTGGCAATGCTGCAAAAGCTTGAATTGAACAATATTTACAATTTACTTCTCCTCTTGGATTGTCATTGCTAGTTGTGATCACATTCTTCTTTAGCTATCTAATGGGTATTCAACAATCAAGAATTGACAAAATAAGTGAAGATTTTGCGAAAAACTCAACATATATTCCCGGAATTCAACCTGGCGAACAAACTGAGGATTATTTGTTCGCCATTGTATTGAGATTATCTACCTTTAGCGCATTTTATTTAGTTATACTTGCATCATTTCAATATTTACAAATCATTTTGATACATTGACCACCTGTAATTTCGTTTGGCGGAACAAGCATAATGATTTTAGTTTCTGTAGCTATTGAAACAATTGATCAATTTAAAGCTAGATTAAAATCATCTAATTTATCAAAACAAAAACAATTATCTCGTCAAATTAGTGACCAAATAGCATATGAAAAAACATATGAAGAACATGGTCCAGAGAAAAAAGAAACTATTAAAAAACCAAACAGGGATGGATTATTATGATAACAACAAAAAACAGCAAACCAAATATGGTTTTTATGGGCCCTCCTGGTGTTGGAAAAGGCACAGTGGCTGCAATAATTGCAAACAACCACGATTATATTCACCTTTCAACAGGAAGTATTTTTCGTGAAGAAATTGCTAAAAAAAGCGATTTAGGGTTAAAAGTTAGTGAAATAGTTAAATCAGGACAATATGTTCCAGATGATGTTACTAATGAAATAGTAAAAAATAAATTAATCGAATTAATGAGCGAAAATAAAGTTGTAATTTTAGATGGCTATCCAAGAACAATTAATCAAGCTCAATTTCTTGATTCAATAACTGGTTTTAATTACAAAGTTATTTCTTTATTTGCGAATGAAGATCTTGTTTTAAAAAGACTTTCGGGTCGAAGATTTTGCCCAAAATGCAATGCGGGTTACCATATAGAATACATGCCTTCTAAGCTAATTGATAAGTGCGAAAAAGACAACTTTGAACTAATTACAAGAAGCGATGATACTATTGAATCTATCAAGGTAAGACAAAATATATACCATGAATCAACTCAACCATTATTAGATTTTTATGCAAGTCAAAACAGAATAATTTCTATTGATGCCAATGGCAACGCAAATGATATTGCTGTTGATGTTATTAACAAAGTTAAGTAGTTTAAGGCCGCTTATTCGGCTTTTTATTATCATTTTTTGACGCAACTTATCAATTAAAGAGTAATAATAAATTGCATTTTTTGCTTAAAATAACCCAATTTTAGCCGCAAAATACTAAAATTAAAGAAAAAATAACTAATAAATTTGAATAATTTTTACAATAAAAATTTCAAGAATACTAATATTTAGGAAAAACTTATTTTGTTAATTTTTAATTAAAATTTTGCAAATTAATAAATAAATTTATTAAAAAAAATACTCAAAAAATTATTCAAATACACCCATTAAAAATTAATGATTTACAACCAAACTTAAATAAAAATAAATATTAAATTTATTATGATATTTGGTAACATTCGTAACATATGTATGTTATATTTATATAACATTAGGGAAACAAGATGATATATTTTAGAACACAATCACGCCACCTTCATGGTTGTAATACTAGAATTTTTAAAATAGTTTATTTTGATTCTTAAAAAAGATTTTTTCATAATACAATTTAGATAGATAAATGATAATTTTTGTGCAATAAAATCTATTATTTTCAATGTTTTATAAATTTTATATAAGATTATTTCAATATCACTTTTTAATAAAAAAAGAGCAAACTATAAGATTTAGAATTGATAGGAGTATAAATTATGAAAGATAAAATAAAAGAAAATGGCGTTGTTTATACTCCTGATTATGTTGTGAGAATGATTTTAGATGAATCCGGTTATGATGGTGAAGAGATTCTGCAAAAACACGTTATTGACAATAGTTGTGGAGCTGGTGCATTTTTAAAAGAAATTGCTCATAGATACATCAATTCGTTTTTTAATGCACCAGAGAATAAAGACAAAAATGATAAATTGAGAGCTGAGCTTCAAAAGTATATTCACGGAATTGAAATTGATGAAGATGCTGTTGAAAAATGCAAGCAAAATCTTGACGCAATTGCTTTATCATTTGGCGTAAAAGATATTAATTGAGATATTAAGCAAGGCGATGCACTCAAAATAGATGATTTCAACAATAAAATGGATTATGTTTTTGGAAATCCACCATATGTTAGAGTCCATAATTTAAAAAACAACCTTGAAACCTTGAAACAAAATAAATTTACTAAATGCGGCATGACTGATTTATTTATTTCGTTTTACGAAATTGGTATTAATATGTTGTGCGAAACTGGCAAATTGGCTTATATAACCCCATCTTCTATATTCAATAGTGTGGCAGGGCAACAATTTAGAGAGTATGTAATTTCAAACAAATTATTGACATCTGTCATTGATTTTAAGCACTATCAAGTATTTGATAAATTCACAACTTTCACAGCCATATTAAAACTAGATAAAAATAATAATGATACAAAAGCAAATTATTTTATTTTCGATAAAGATAACAAGAAAAAAAATCTCATAGATATATTAAATTATGAAGATTTTTGCATCAATAAAAGATGATATTTCGCAAAAAAAGAAGAATTAAATAAATTAAGCGAGATAGTAAATTTTAGCGCCAAAAGCACGATTCTTGATGTAAAAAATGGCTTTGCAACATTATCGGACAAAATATTTATAAAAGAAGACTTTTCTTTCGATTCAAAATTTATTCATCCAATAGTAAAAGCATCCACTAAAAAATGAAGAAAGGTATTTTTTCCATACGATGAAAATGGTCAAATAATTGATTTTTCAATATTTGAAAAAGATTTGCAAGATTATTTATTAAAAAATCAAGAAACATTGAAAAATAGAAGTATAAGCAATGAAAATGTTTGATATGAATTTGGCAGAAGCCAAGGAGTAAAAGACTTTTGAAAGCAAAAAATAGCGATAAATAATTTAATAAAAGAACATAAAGATATAAAGTTAGTGGCCTTAAAACCAGGGGAGGGTGTTTTTTCAGGTTTATATATTCTTACAAATATAAATCTGAACATAATTAAGGATATACTTAGAGATCAAGATTTTATAAGTTATGTCTCAATGCTGGGAAAGTATAAGAATGGTGGTTATTTTACTTACTCGTCAAGTGACATAAAAAAATATATTTGTTATAAACTGCAAAAATCAAAAAAACTCAGCAAAAACATATGGGAGCTATAACTATGAATTTTTTGGAAATTCTAAAAGAAGCCTTTTTAACCTCGCTTACTTCGGGGCCTCGAAGCAATGCTAAATTAAAAATTTTGCATGGTGCTATTGCTAAAGATTTAAGTAAAAAATTAGGCGACGAGTACGAAGTGCAAAGTTTAGGCTTTAATAGAGGTAAAGAGGGTAAAATTAACGGACGATATATTGATAAAAGAGTTGATGTCACAATTACTAAAAATAAAAAAGCGATTGCAGGAATCGCAGTTAAATTCGTAATGTCAAACTATAAACAGAATTCTAATAATTATTTTGAAAATATGCTCGGAGAAACGGCAAATATACGCACAAATAATATCCCGTATTTTCAAATCTTTATAATTTCTAAAAAGATGCCTTATTATGATCTGCGCAAAAATATATCTAGATGAGATTATCCTTCTGCTGAAAATTTAAAAAAATATGTCAAAATGAGCCGTGATAACACAGACTATTATTTTCATACACCAAATAAGACTCTCTTAGTAGTTATTGATTTACAAACGCGTGCTGATTTTAATCCTAAAAATTTTTCTGAATATCAGGATTATTTTTTAACACATCAAGAAGATTTTAACGTTAAATATGACGACGTAGATTCAGATTTTGGTGATAACGTTATCATAAATGACTATGATAAATTTATTGCAAAAATTTATCATCTAATACTATCCTTGTAATTCAAAATTTAATTTTATTTTCAACTTAATTATATAAAATGCGTATAGACATTGTGGCAAATTAGAATTTTGCCACTATTACATTCAAAATTCCACTAAATTAAATATATAAAAAAATAAAGCAAAATTTTAATAAACTAAAAAATCCTAAAAATAAATTTGTGTTTTTATGTTTTTTTGATAATATTAAAATGTTATATTTATATAACATTAGGGAAACAAGATGATATATTACAAAAATCCAATTGAAATAGAAAATATAACTAAATCTTGTCAAATCCTGGCAGAAGTCAAACAAATTGTTTATGATAACATAAGACCCGGAATTTCATTAAAAGAACTGGATTCAATCGCTTTTAATGAAATAGTAAAAAGAGGTGCTAAACCAGCATTTTTAGGTTTATACGGCTTTCCCGCCACAATGTGCATCTCTGTCAATGAAGAATTGATCCATGGCATACCTAGTGATTATGTACTAAAAGAAGGGGATATTGTTTCCTGTGACTTGGGTTGTACATATAAAGGTATGAATAGTGACAGTGCCTTTACAAAAGGTGTTGGAACTATTTCGCCAATTAATAAAAAATTAATTAATGTAGCAAAACAAGCTTTTGAAGCTGGATTAGCTGCTATTAAACCTGGGGCAAGAGTAGGCGATATAAGCTATGCTATTGGCCAGGTTATCAAAAAAAATAATTTTTATACACCATCGGAATATTGCGGTCATGGCATTGGTTACAATGTTCATGAAGATCCAGATGTTTATAATGATGGCTACAGAGGTAGTGGACCACTTCTAAGAGATGGAATGGTCATTTGCATTGAACCAATGGTTATGCAAAAAAACGCTAAAATAAAAATGAAAAGCGATGGTTGAACTATTGTTAGCGCTAGTGGTTTAACAAATTCGCATTATGAACACACTGTACTCATTAAAAACGGAAAGGGCGTTGTATTAACGAAAGGAATATAAATGGCAAAAGATGCTATTAAATTTAAAGCCGTTGTTAAACAAGCTTTTTCAACTGATGAATATGAAGTTGAATTAGAAAACGGCATGGTAATTAAAGCTCACATATCAGGAAAAATGCGTGTAAATCACATAAGAATTTTGCCTGGTGATTCAGTAGATGTAGAAATTAGTCCATACAACTTACAACTTGGACGTATTATCTATCGTCATAAATAAGGAGAAAACATGAAAGTTAGAGCTAGTGTAAAAAGAATGTGCAAAGATTGTCGTGTTATCAAACGTAGAGGAATTATTAGAATCATCTGCGCTCAACCAAAACACAAACAAAGACAAGGATAGGAATATAAATGGCTAGAATTTTAAATATTGAGATACCTAATAACAAACGTGTAGTTGTTTCATTAACTTACATTTTTGGAATTGGGCCAACAAGAGCAAAAGAAATACTTGCTAAAGCTAAAATCGACGAAAACATTAGAGTAAAAGACTTAACAGAAGAACAACTTTCAGCAATTCGTGAAGCTGCTAGAGAATACCAAACTGAAGGTGATTTACACCGTGAAGTATCACTAAACATCAAACGTTTAATGGAAATTAAATGCTACCGTGGCATGAGACATCGTAAAGGTCTACCAGTAAGAGGTCAATCAACAAAAAGTAATGCTCGTACACGTAAAGGACCAAGAAAAACCGTTGCAGGTAAGAAAAAATAATTAGGAGTTAATTATGGCTACAACTAAAAATACTAAAGTAAAAAAATCTAAGAAAAGACCTGTTGTTAGTGGTGTTGCACACATTCACTCAACAAACCAAAACACAATTGTTACTTTTGCTGACGAACAAGGAAACGTTGTTGCTTGATCATCATCAGGAGCTATTGGTTACAAAGGTTCTAAGAAAAAAACCCCTTATGCTGCAGGTTTAGCTGCTCAAGCTGCTACAGAATTAGCTAAAGAACGTGGTATGAAAACTGTTAGAGTCGAATTAAAAGGTTTAGGTGCTGGTAAAGATGCTGCTCGTAAACAAATTGAAGTTTCTGGAATTACAGTTACTGAAATTAAGGATGTTACACCTGTACCTCACAATGGTACAAGACCTCCAAAACGTATTCTAAAACGCGAAAAAATGAGATAGAGATAAATAACCTAAGGAGGAAAATATGGAAAAAATGGCAAAACTTGAATATACACAAGTTGACACTATTAACTCAAATACAAAAGATGTTAATACAACTACTTTTGCAATCCAACCTCTAGAAAGAGGATTTGGGCAAACAGTTGCTGTTGCATTGAGAAGAGTGCTTCTTTCAAACATTACTTCATTAGCAATGTGTGGAGTTAAAATTGAAGGTGTTGAGCATGAATTCCAAGTTATAAATGGTGTTGTAGAAGATGTTACAGCATTAATTATGAACTTGCGTAAAGTTAAATTTCAATACAAACCTGAATTGGTTAATGATGATGAAATAATTAAGGTTGTGCTTTATGCAGATCAACCAGGCGAGGTTACATCAAGAAGTCTTCAAGTTATTAATTCAAATGTTGAAATAACAAGTAAATCTGTTCACTTAGCAACAGTTAGTGCAAAAGGTTCATTGCACTTAGAAATGTATCTAAGAGCAGGCCGTGGCTATGTACCAAGTGAAAAAAACAAAAAACTTATTGCTTCAGTAAACTTCTTAAATCAAATTCAATCAGGAATCAAAAAAGGTATTTTAATTGCGACTGATTCAAACTTTAGTCCAATTGAAAACGTAAATTATTCAGTTAGCGAATTAAACTCTGCTTCAACTGATATTGAAGAAAAACTAGAATTTAACATTACCACCGATGGAACTGTTGCTGCAAAAGACGCTTTAAAACAAGCTTGTGAAATTTTAGCTGCTCACTTTACTGTTATTGGTAAAGTTGAAGATATGGTTGTTGAATCAATTTTCAAACAAGATGAAATTGTTGGTGACGAAGAAAAAGAAGAAAATGATTATGATATTTCTCAATTAAATCTTTCTGTTCGTTCATTGAATGCTTTAAGAAAAATTGGTCGTTCAACACTATCTCAAATTGCTGCTATGACATATGAAGAATTAGAAAATACTAAAAACTTAGGTAGAAAATCTCTTGATGAAATTGTTGCAAAATTAAGAGAATTCGGTTTCGAATTAACTAAAGGAGAAGAATAATGGCTAATCCAAAACAAATTTACAGTCGTGATACTAAATGAAGAACTGGTGTTATTCGTACATTAGTTAGTGAATTATTCAAAAATGGCCGTATCACAACAACTTTAACTCGTGCAAAAGAATTACGTCGTCACGCAGAAAAACTAATTACAAAAGCAAAAAACCCAACTCTAGCAAATCGTCGTGCAGTAGCTTCAGTATTGCGTCCAACTCTTGTTAATGAAAAAGATACAGTTCTAAAACATTTATTTGACACAATTGCGCCTAAATATGCCCAAAGAAACGGTGGATACACACGTATTTACAAAATAGTTTCTCGTCAAGGTGACTCTGCGCCTATGGCTATTATTGAATTAGTTTAACTAATTGTTTTCACTTTAATTACCAATCTTAAATCAGCTTGCGAGCTGATTTTTTCTTTACAATATAATCATAATTTAATATATACTATTAAAATATGGCTAAAAACAAAAATATATTTTCATTAGAACAATATTTCAAAAATAATAACACTTCTTATTCTGAAATAACTAATTTAACATTACATAGAAATTCAGCTAATGCATTTTTAGTTTTAGATGAAGAAAGCGAATTTGCAAATGGAGAAATAAAAAAAATTATCGAGTCAAATGACGCGATAAAAACATTGAATTATTTCAATGAAAATAGTGAATTAATACAAAGTGTTAACCACAAAGAAATACTTGATTTAATATCATTTTTCAATCTAAATAGTGTCAACTTAAAATTTGACACAATCCCTCTTGCTAGCGAGTATAACCGGATTGTTGACAATTATTTTGCTTCTAAAAAGAAGATTGATTTTTTGACAAGCCTTTTTCAAGAAAATCAATACAAAATCCAAAGCTTACTACTAAAATTACTTAAAGAAAATACAAACGAAATATATGGCGAATTAGTTGACTATAAACGCGAACACAAACAATTTCAAAATAAACTACTTAAATTAATTAACCAAGATTCATTTGATGAATTAGAATCCCTTGTTAATAAACACGTCGATTATTTTGAATGATTTTTTGAAAATTTAGTTTCCAAATTTGTTTCTATTATCAATGAAATAAATTCACTAGTAAAAAAACTATCGCATAACTACTTTAACAGTGATGAATTAAAAGCCAAAATCAAACTTAAAACCAACTATTCTAGACTAAAAATGCTTAAACAAATGTCTAAAACTTCTAAGGAATCATTAAAGCGTAAATGTTTCATTCGCGATATGAATAAAGACATTGAATTTCTTGAAAAATATCGCTCAAACAGTGAAAAAACCACTAAAAAACACATACGCAATTTAATTTTCAAATATACAAAATCAAGTAAATTAGATAAACAAAAACTAAACATTTTTTCAACAACCTCTTATCAATATTGACAAATATATAAATCAATTTCTGTGTTAAAAGCTGTTAAAAAAGAAATGAAATATAGTGAGCCAAAATTAAGACATTTATCTTTGGAAAATATTGCTGATTTAAACACTTATATAAACTCAAAAATATCATTATTTATTTACAATAACCTTGCTGATTCAAGCTTGCGAGATAAAAAAATGAAAAAAATGGCCATTGATTCAATCATAAACAAAGAATTTTATTTAGATTTAAGTCAATATATTGAACTGAGTAGGTCAAACGAGGAAATAATATGTGATGAAATCCGAAAGTTAAAAAATAAAGTTAAAAAAGAAAAATCTAAATCTCTAAATGTTTTTGGTATTGAATCTTATGATGCGGAAATTAATAAGTTGCAAAACCAAACTGAATTAGAATCTGCAAGAATTGATTGAAACTTAATGTTGCAAAGTCAAGAACTAAAAAATAAAATTTTGCAATCACAAATAATAAATACTAATGCCAAAAATATTCAAAATGTTAACTTATCATTAACTAATTTAACTAAAAATATAAGCAAAAAAATTAAGAGCATTATTGACCAAAACCAATCAAAAAACACAAAACCACTTGGCAATATTTTAGAGCCAATTAAAAATATATATTGAGTATATAAATCAATTTCATTTGTTTTCGAATATATTGGTTTTATAAGGGAATTGGTATTTAATAAGTATGATCTTAAAAACAAAAAAATCACTTATATTGATGTGTTTTTAAGGCTTTCTGAAATTATTGAGACAATGTCGTTCAGTAGTAAAGCATTAATTAAACCATTAAATAATATTTCGAATATTTCAAAATATAAAATGGGGCTTTTATCACGCTTATTTAATGACTCAAAAATATTGTTTATTAACGACGATAAACAAATTATTGATCACAAATTGAAAAATGAATTTTTAAGAATTACTGGCGACTTGTGTAAACAAAATAAAATTACTTATTGCTTTATCACCTCAAATCTTGAGTTAATAAAACAAAATAATTTTGATAGTATTTTTGTATTTTTCAATAATAAACTAATTGAATTTGGTCGAATTAAAAAAGTTTTATCAAACCCACTTCATCCTATTTTTAAATCCTATATGAATACTCAAAATATTGATAAATTTAAGCAAGACAACATAAAAGAGTATGAATTTCCTGAAATATACGAGGTGTCTCCGGGACACTCATTTATAGCAAGTTATAACATGTTTAAAAAACTTAGCTCTGAGGGAACAGGTGGTAATGGGCTGAATGACACAATTGAAAAAACAACAATAATTGACTTGGAATCAAGTTTTAACTATAAAGACACATTAATTGTTGATCTTGACCAATATAACACTTATTCAGCGAACTTAGAAAATACCCAAAATATAACTCGCGAATTCATTTTGTACAATGAAAATAATGAAAAAAATCAATCTGATACAGTTTTTATTGACAATGTTGACGCATTCTAGCAAGTATGACTTGCTTTTTTTACTAATTTATTCAAAATACATTGATATGCGTAAAATTTATATCAATTTTAATTGGCACAAAAGTGCAATTTATAAAACAATACTACAAACAATGAGAATCAAAAAATATATAATTTGGTATAATGTATAAATAAATAAATATTAACAATGGTCTTGGAGTATTTAAAATGTCAATAAATAATGCATACGAACCAAAAAAATTTGAGTCTAAAATAGCAAAAAAATGGAAATCAAAAAAATTTTTTAGTAGCCATGACGTTACTAAAAAACCTTTTACTATTATTTTACCTCCGCCCAATGTTACTGGTAAATTACACATTGGCCATGCTTTAAATGTTTCAATCCAGGACGCCATAATTAGATATAAAAAATTGAAGGGATTTGATGTTTTTTATGTTGCTGGAATGGACCATGCTGGAATTGCTACTCAAAGCAAAGTTGAAAGCAATATATACAAAAGCAGTGGAAAAACAAGACACGATTTTGGTAGAGATGAATTTTTAAAAATAATTTGAGATTGAAAACGAGAATATTCAAAAACAATAAGAACTCAATGAGAAGCAATGGGATTGGGTTTAGATTATCAACGCGAACGTTTTACACTAGATAAAAAATCAAATAAAGCTGTTAATAACGCATTTATCAGGTTTTATAATGAGGGATTAATTTATCGAGGTATTAAGGCAGTAAGTTGAGATCCAAAATTAAAAACAGCTCTTTCGAATATTGAAGTTATTCCGCGTCCTACTGAACAAAATCTTTTGTACATTAAATATTTTATTGAAAATGAGCAAAATTATCTTACTGTTGCAACAGTGCGGCCAGAAACAATGCTTTCAGACGTCGCAGTTATTTTTAACCCCAAAGACAAAAGATATATACATCTAGAAGGCAAAAATGTTATTCACCCACTAACAGGCAAAAAAATACCAATAATTCCAGATCCACATGCTGAAATTGAATTTGGAACCGGTCTTATGAAACTATCGGCACATGCAGAGGTTGATATTGACTTAATTAAAAAACATAATTTACAGGTCATTGAAACAATTGATAAAAATGGTTATATTAATTGCCCTAATTCACAATTTGATAAATTAGAAAGATTTTTAGCTCGAAAAAAAATCCAAGAATATTTATCGGATAATGGTTTTATTGAAAAAAATGAGAAAACTACTTCAAATGTTGGTTATTCAGAACGAAGTGGCGAACCAATCGAAATATTAGTTATGCCTCAGTGATTCGTTAAAATGGAAAAATTTAACAACATAATTCTTGAGCATCTAAAATCAAAAGATTCAGTTAAATTTTTCCCTAAAAGATTTAAATCTACTTTAAGAACTTGAATGCAAAATGCATATGATTGAACAATATCTCGCCAATTATGATGAGGTCATAGAATACCTGCTTGATATAAAGATGACCAAATTAAAGTGCAAATTAAATCACCCGGAGAAGGCTGACAACAAGATAATGATGTGTTAGATACTTGATTTTCATCTGGTTTAGCTCCTTTTTCATTTTTAGGTTGACCAAATAAAGACCCCGAAAAACTTCTAGATAGATATTTTCCAACTTCATTACTAGTTACTGGTTATGATATTATCTTTTTTTGAGTTGCTAGAATGTACTTTTTATCACTTGAATTACAAAATAAAAAACCTTTTGAACAATTATTATTAACCGGGCTTGTTCGTGATGAACAAGGTCGTAAAATGTCAAAATCCCTTGGCAATGGTATTGACCCAATGCAAGTTATTGAGGAATATGGCACTGATGCACTAAGATGATTTTTAACAACCAACACAACTCCTGGTTTTGATTTACGATATTCAACAGAAAAAGTAAAATCAGCCTGAAGTTTGTGTAATAAACTTTGAAATATTGCTAAATATATTCAAAATTTACCAGAATCTAACAAAAAATTGTCCGCTGCTGATAAATGAATGAACAATCGTTTAGTTCAATTAAACAAGTCTGTTGATAAAGCATTCAAAAATTATGAACTTACAATTGTTGGTTATGAACTAAACAAATTTATTTACAATGATTTTTCATCATGATACGTTGAATTGTTAAAAATTCAACCTAACAAAAAAGCTGCGTTAGCAAACTTTAAAAAATTACTGATCATTTTACACCCTTTATTGCCATTTATTACAGACCATCTGTATAAATTATTGTTTAATGAAGAAATTTTAGAATCAAAACCGCTTATGTTAAAAACTATTAATGATTCAAAAATCATTGACACTGAAAATATTATTAAAGCTGTAAAAATTTTACGTAAATATAGAGAAGACAAACAAATTAGTAAAAAAGAAGTTCTAAAATATTGTTTAAATATCCAAGCAAATGAATTTGTTTTGGATTCGATAACCAAATTAGCCAATGCTCAATATTTCGAAAACAAAGATTCAATGTTTGTTGATGGCGATTTGACTATTTATATCAATGAAAGCGAAGAATTTAAACAACAATACGCGCAAGAACTTAAAAAGAAAATTGTATTTCTTGAAAGTGAAATTGCTCGTGCTCAATCTATGTTGAATAATCCAAACTTTATTAATAAAGCGCCAATTGAAAAAATTAAATTAGAAAAGCAAAAACTAGAAAAATTCAACTCTGAATTAGAACAATATAAAAAGGAGCTAGAATGAAAATATTAAGAGGCGATGTTGTAGCTCAAAAATTAACACAAGAGCTTAAAATTCAGTTTGCTAAAGCAACTGAACAGTTAGGGCGTAAACCAATATTAGCTATTGTTCGCGTTGGTGATAATGAAGCATCAACAAAATACATTGAAAGAAAAATTGAAAAAGCAAACGAACTGGGTGTAATTGCAAAAGTTTATCATTACCCAAGCAAAATAAGTTATAAAGCCTTGCTAAAAAGATTGGATGATATCAATGTTGAAGCGGATGGAATAATTGTTCAACTTCCACTACCAGAATCAATTAATGTTTACACGCAACCAATTCTAGATGCAGTGCGTTGGGAAAAAGATGTTGATGGATTAAGTACAAGAAATGCATTTAATTTTTACAATAAAACAGATGAATTTAACTTTACTCCAGCTACAGCACAAGCAATTATGAATTTAGTTGACTATTACAACATTGAAGTCGAAAATAAAAAAGTTGCAGTCATTGGTAGAAGTACACTAGTCGGTAAGCCAACTGCTACATTATTTAAGTCTCGTAAAGCAATTGTTTCAACACACAACCGTGAATCAGGAATAAAAGGGGTTGAAAACGCAGATATTTTAGTTGTTGCAACTGGTGTTGCCAATTTAATTAAAAAAGAAAATATTAAAGAGGGCGCAATTGTTTTTGATGTTGGAACAACTTGAATTCAAAAGGATAATAAAAAAGTGTTGGTCGGAGATGTTGATATGTCTGGTTTGGAAACCCATATTGAGGCAATCGCACCAACACCTGGAGGGGTTGGCCCATTAACAGTTGTTTGCTTATTTAAAAATTTACTTGAAGCAGTCAAATATAACAATGATTTATGACTTTAAAAAAGGAGAAAAATGAATAAAAGACAAGAAACTACATTTTTATCAAACCCAGTTACATTATTGGGCAATAAACTTTCTGTGGGCGATAAAGCGCCTGAATTCACATGTCTAAATGGTGAATTGCACCCTGTATCTCTTTCAGATTTTAAAGGTAAAAACAAAATCATTTCAGTTGTACCATCAATTGATACTGGAGTTTGCGAACTACAAACAATTAGATTCAATAAAGAGGCTTCTTCATTGGAAAATACAGTGGTTTTGACAATAAGTTGTGATTTACCTTTTGCACAAAATAAATTTTGTGCAGCAAAAGAAATCAAGGATTTACAAGTTCTATCAGACCACAAAGATTTATCATTTGGTTATGCTTACGGCTTTGCAATCGAAGAATTAAGATTGCTAAATAGAGGAATTGTTGTAATTGATAAAGAAAACAAGATTGCACACATTGAGTATGTAAAAGAAAATAAAACTCATCCAGACTATGATAAAGCTATTTCTGTGGCAAAATCTCTATAATTTTTCAATACATTAAGCGCATTTGCGCTTTTTTAAATTTAATTTTAATATTAATATCCAAATCTGCATTTATTGGTAAAATAAATATTATAAATCAAGGAGTTGAGATGAAATTTACGGATTTAATTCAAAAAAATATTCAACAAATCAAAGACAAAAAACGAATTGTTATTGTTGATGGCGATGATAAAAGAGCTCATGAAGCAGCTCAAATATTGTCAATTTATCAAAATTTAGAGGTTATTTTGCTTACTGAAAAACCTCTTGAACAAAAAGTTAGTGCAACAGTTGTTAACATGAATGAAGATGCAAACAAAATCAATGATTTTGCAAACAAATTATTCATCGAAAGAGAAAATGCTGCTAAAGCAAAAGGAAAAGAAAACAAAGATACACTTGAAATTTGCCAAAAACAAATGCAACAAAGACCTTTTTATGCAATGATGATGCTAAAAACTGGTGAAGTAGATGGTGTAGTTGGTGGTTTAATTTATTCAACAGCGGATATGCTAAGAGCTGCTTTTAAAGTTATTGGATCTGCTAAAGGAATTAAAACAATTAGCTCAGTTATGATTATGCACAAAGAAAATGAAACATTATTTTTCAGTGATATTTCAGTAAATCCAAAACCAGACCAAACAGCACTTACTGATATTGGAATTAATGCAGCTAATTTTACAAAAAGTTTTGGCATTGACCCAAAAGTGGCATTTTTAAGCTTTTCAACCAATTTTAGTGCAAAAACACCTGAAACTGAAATGGTTCACAATGCAACAATCGATTTCAATCAAAAATATGAGGGTACTAAAGCAATTGGTGAAATTCAATTGGATGCAGCACTTGATTTAGAAGTTAGAAAAGCTAAATATCCAATCGAATCATTTAATGAACCCGCAAACACTTTAATTTTCCCAAATTTAGAAGCGGGTAATATTGGTTATAAATTAGTACAAAGATTAGCGGGTTATGGCGCTATTGGTCCAATTATTGTTGGTACACAAAAACCTGTTAATGACTTATCAAGAGGCGCAAAAGTTAATGACGTTGTCAACACAGTTTTAATTACAATGATACAAAGTGAAGGAGCTAAATAATGAATAAAGTATTAGTTATCAATGCAGGTTCAAGTTCAATAAAATTACAACTTTTAACAAAAGACAATTTTGAGGTTGTAGCATCAGGTATTGCTGAAAGAATTACACTTGCTGAAGGTTCAATAACAATCAAAGCAAATGGTCAAAAAACAGTTAAAGAAGTTTCAATGCCAAATCACACAGTAGCTGCTGAAAATATTCTTTCATTGATGTCAGAATTAAAAATCATTCAAGACTTAAAAGAAATTGAAATTATTGGTTTTAGAGTTGTTCACGGTGGAACATTCTTTACAAAAACTACTGAAATTAATGATGAAGCAATTGCAATAATTGAAAAATGTAGCGACTATGCGCCTTTACACAACCCAGGCGCATTACAGGCTATAAATGCTTTTAAATCAGTGCTTCCACACGCAAAACTAGCCGCTGAATTTGACACATCATTCCATACAACCATTCCAGACATTAACGCTATATACCCAATCCCTGCTGAATGAAGTGAAAAATACGGAATTCGTCGTTTTGGTTTTCACGGAATTTCTCACCAATACATTACCCAAACTATGCAACAAATCCTTGGCAAAAAACAAGTGAATATAGTTAACGCACATATTGGTAATGGAGCAAGTATTTGCGCTATAAAAAATTCTCAATCGCTAGACACAACTATGGGCTTTACTCCACTTGCTGGAATTATGATGGGAACTAGATCTGGTGATATTGACCCTGCTATAATTGAATTTGTTTCTTCACACTCAGGAATGAGTGCGGCTGAAGTCACATCAGCACTTAATAAAAAATCTGGTTTACTAGGAGTTTCAGGTATTTCATCTGACATGAGAGATATTGAAACTGCTATTGAAAAAGGTGAAATTAAAGCTATTTTCGCTTGAAACTTATTTGTTCAAAGAATTGTGGACTTTATTGCTTCTTATGCAAATAAAGTTGGTGAACTAGATGCTTTAGTTTTCACAGCAGGAATTGGCGAAAACTCACCAGAACTTCGTCAAGATGTTTGCGACAGAATTAGTTTTGCAAATATTGAAATTGACGCTAAAATCAATACTTCTAAAATTGATGACTATGCTTTAATTTCGACACCAAATAGCAAACTTAAGGTTTATGTTGTTCGAACAAACGAAGAATTATTAATTGCTCAAAATGCAGTTAAATTATTTTCAAAATAATGCGTAAAGCTATATATGCAGGTTCATTTGACCCCCTTCACAATGGTCATAAAAATGTTATTGAAAAAGCATTAAAAATTGTTGATGAATTAATAATTGTTGTTTCGCAGAACCCAGATAAAAATAATTTAAAAAACATTGAAGAACGCTTTGAACACGTCAAAAAAATTTACCAAAACAATTCAAAAATAATTGTAATTTGTAATAAAGATGAATTGATCGGTAACATTGCTAAAAAAATGAATGTAAAGTTGTTAATTCGTTCAGCAAGAAATGATTTAGACTACAAAGTTGAATTAGATATTGCTGCCGGAAATAATCAAGTTTACCCTGGACTTGAAACTATTTTAATTATTCCTGATTATGAAATGATAGGAATAAGTTCAACTCTAATTAGACACAAAAAGGCTTTAGAAAAATAATGTGAAAATTTGTAACTAGCTCACTTTCCGAAAAAACATGACACGATACAAAAGGCTCAATTCAACTTGTTTTTTGGGGGCGTTCAAATGTCGGTAAATCATCGCTTCTTAACTCATTAACAAACCAAAAAATAGCTTTTGTCTCTAAAACTCCCGGCCGAACACAACTTATTAATTTTTTTAAAGATAATAATGATAAATACATTGTTGATTTACCTGGTTATGGTTATGCAAAAATGCCTAAAAATCAACAAGAAAATATGCTTAAATCAATCAAAAAATTTTTAGAGTTCAACATCAATCCTAAGCATTTGTTTTTATTGATTGATTCTAGGACTTCATTTACTAAAATTGATTTAGAAGTGCTTGCGTACATAAAATACATAAACATTCATTTTTCAATTGTATACACCAAAATTGACAAGTTAAATCAAAAAGAAAAATCACAATTAATTAAAAAACATAATCAATTATTAAATGAAGGTTTAATTGACGAGGATACTGAAACATTTATTGTTTCATCTGAAAAAAATATCAATATTGATGAATTAGCTACATACATGCAAGCAATCTTATATCCTGATCAAATGGAGGTTATAAATGAATAAGAAAATATTGTTAGGTTGCATTGGTTCATTGACAATTGCGACCGGTTTTGTTGTTGGAGTAACTTTAATTTCACGCAACACTAAAAAACAAGTTCATGTAAATGACCAAATAGCAACATATGAATTTAAGGCTGGCGAAGGTTTGAACCCTTCAGAACACTTTGCTTCTGAATTTTCATTTGCTTCTTATTATGATAGTAGACCAACATATTCATCGAATTTAAGATTCCAACCTGATTTAAGAAATTCATCATCTCGTGATAATCAATTTTGAGCATACCAACTTGAAATATCTTACAATAATGAAAAAAGCGATGTTGAAGAATACAAACAACGTCAAGAAAAACCTAAATTTATCTTAAGAGACAAATTTACAAAAGCACCAATTGACCTACTAAAAAAAGATGCTAATATTTACTATCATTCTTACGCAAATGATCTAACTGGTGAATTGATTCTTAATGTGTTAATCGAAGACAAAAAAGGTGATAAAAAAATATTGGAAAAATCAACTTCTGATGCAAAAAGAATAGATAGTTGAGCATCCAAAAAATTTATAATCTCTGGTTTTAAAAGAGCTAATGTACAATCTAATTCTGACTTAACTAAGTCATTCGTTGACCAAAATCAATCTTTATTGTCAACTTTTTATGTTTCAGAAAGCAATTCATTAAGAAAAATTTTTCAAGAGCAAAAAGCTAAAGTTAGTGACAAAGAAGTACACATTAACAATGCAAATGATTTATTAACAAACAACATTTTGCCTTCACAAGAAGCCAAAAATGAAGAAATTGATAAACAAAATCAACAATTAAAAAACTATTTAATAGTTTCAACTAACAATCAATCAAATAAATACTTTGAAATTGATTGAACAAGACCTGTATGATTAAGTAAAACCGACAACGAAAATAAATTACAATTGAATTACTATCTTAAAAGGTTAGTTTCAGCAGGTGATATAAAAGTTCCTTGAAGATACGAAAAAATTGATGTTGCTCAACCACAAAGTCAATATGTTTATTTTAACTACTTTAATTTAAAACAAGTTGCTGAAAAAATGGTGCAGATTATTGGCAAACCAAACATTGACTTAAAACAATATTCGCAATCTGGCGATAATTCATTAACATTTACAAAAAATTCAAGCTATAATATTCCAAATTCATCAAATGGATATTTTGACCAACTTGAATTAAAAATGAATGAATCGGTAAAATTATCATCAATTGATAATGCCAAAAAATTTACTCACCACGAATTAAATATCAACAACTATAAATTGGCTTTTGTAACTGATAAAACATATAAACCAAATAATGAATTTAATACATCAAATGATCCATACGTAGGAAAACAAAATGGGGATAAAATAACATTTGCTTATAGCTTAAAATTAGAACCTAGCTCTAGTGAATTAGGAATAAGTACTTATTATGGAACATTGACATTAGAAGGTTTTAAAACAAATACTGAACAATAATGCTTTAAAGGCATTAGCTTGATTGTAAGTTCAAGTGCAACACAAATTAATGTAAAATTTAATTGTGGGGCTTGAACTTTTTTGTTTCAATTATTTTTAAAATAAAAAAAGAAAAAAAGCTCCAAATTGGACAGGAACTTCGTATGAATTATAGCATTAAAAAATATACCCATATAACAAAAAGTGACAGAGAAGCAATTAAAAGTTATTTAGAAATAAATTTGTCAATAAGAAAAATTGCAAATATATTACATAAAAACCCATCTACAGTAAGCACCTGCGTTTCCCAGTTTTAAGCGATAAATTAATCTAATTTAACTATTTTTTTCACTCCATACTATATATAGTATGGAATTTTTCATATTTTTTAATTTTATAATTGCATTTAATTACATTTATGATATAATAAGAATATGGAAAAACAAGATTTGATGCTATTTAATGTTCATGGAAATAAAAAGGGCGTTTTATATAAATATGTTGGCTGGTCAAACGGATTCAATAAAAATCCAACAAGATGGTTTAGTTTAGGAAATGTAGAAAAACTACTTGAAATTAACGAAAACGCAATCGAGATAATAAAAAACAAACTTAAAAACTTCACTAGACAGGATAATCCAGATAAAGTTAAACATGCGCTTCTACACTCGATTGAAAAAGAAAAAATCCAACATACAAGTATTTGCGTTGGCAATGAATTAATAAGTGAATTTATTGAAAAACACAACATATTTAAACAATTAAAACCCACAAGACATAAAAATATGAATGAAATATTTAATTTCTTAGTGGCGAAAAGAATTATTAATCCCACAAGTATATACAACTCATTTAATGATTCAGATGAATATTCAACAAATATCTTTTCTTCTAAGAATAGCTTTTATAGACTTTTAGACATTGTTCACGAAAACAAAGACCAATTGCTTTTTTCAATAAATAAATTAGTTGAATCGGAAACAAAAAGTAAATTAGATGAAATCTATTTTGATTCATCTACAGTGTATTTTGAAAGTTTTAGCCGCGAAGGACTTAGGGTTCCTGGGTATTCTAAAGATGCCAAATTCAAAGAAGATCAGATTGTGATTGGTCTTGCGTGCGACAAAAATGGTATTCCTATTTACATGAAAGTTTTCAAGGGAAACACAGGTGATTCAAGAACAATGATTCCGTTTATACTGGAACTTGAAACTAAATTTGGCATAAAAAATATAACAATTATTGCTGATAGAGGGATGAGCACAAATGCAAATATTCGTTTTTTTGAACAAAGAGGACACAATTTTATAATCTCGTATAGAGCAAAATCTGGTAGCCAGCATTTTAAAAATTGGATTTTAGATCGCGAACGATACATTGGAGATTCCGAATTTAGATACAAAGAAACCGAATATGAATCTAATTGAAAAAACAAAAGATTTAATGGTAAATTAAGAAGAAGAATAGTAACTTTTTCAAAAACAAGAGCAAAAAAAGATAGAGAAGATCGCGGAATTTTGATTGAGAATTTCCGCAAAAAACAAGACAAAAGTGGTTATGTTGATTCTACAAAAATGTTGGGTACAAAAAAGTGCAAATTCTTTAAACAAATATCTAAGTTTAAATTTGAATTAGACTATGAAAAAGTAGCTAAAGATTCTGAATTTGATGGTATTTATGTTTATGAAACAAATATTTCAAATATTTCTGCTGAAAAAATTATTGAAAAGTATGCGAACCAATGAAAAATTGAAACAAACTTTAGAGCATTAAAAAGTTTTCTACAAATAAGGCCGGTTTATGTAAGACTAGACGAACACATAATTGCACACTCAATATTATGTTTTATATCACTAGTTGTATTAAAGCTTATTACTTATAAGATAAACAAGTTTTATGAGGATTATGGTGTAATTGACCATTTATCTGAGCAAAAACTTATTAATATATTATCCAAACTAAGAGAAAGAGTTGATATCAACTCAAAAACAAAAGAAATTATTAAAAGACAAAGAGAAGATTCAAAAACAATAAAAGACATTTGAAGTGAATATGATCTTATTAAAAAAATTGTAATTAAAAAATAGCACAAAAATAACGAAAAGCGCTATAAATAGGGCTTATTCGTTATTTTTATTATTTGAAACTGGGAAACTCGGGAAAACCCATCTACAGTAAGCAGAGAAATAAAAAGAAATTTAGATAAATTTGGGAAATATTCCCCATTTTATGCTGATATCAAAGCCCAAAAACGCCATTATCATAAATATTATTTTAAATTTTTGAATAGTAAATATAGTGAATTTAGCGAATTATTTCTAAAAAAATTTGACAAAAAATATTATGGGGTAAAACTTACTCATAAATATATAAAAGAGAATTTTAAAATTAAAATTCCTTGCTTAAAAACAGTATTTAATTGAATCAAATCAAATAAATGAATAATCAAAAGATCTAATTTATTGCGTTCGTCATATAAAAAGGGTGGAAAAAGACATGCAAGCGTAATTAGTCGCCTTGTAACATCAGCCGATTATGTATTTCCGATATGAACAAGACCTAAATCGATAGATAAACGTGAAGAATATGGTCATTGAGAAGCTGATATGATAGTTGGGAAAAGAGCTACTGGATATAACAACATTCTTACTTTAACAGAGAGAAAAACCAGAGTCGGTTTTGCGATTTTGATACCAAGTAAAAACCCAATGAAGGTGAATGCGGCATTAAGAAAACTCGTTTTAGAAAGACAATTATTAGTAAAAACTATCACTATTGATAATGGCATAGAATTCGAAAAAATAGGTATTTTGGCAAAATGACTCGATATAAAAATATATAGAGCTGAACCATACGCCTCTTTTCAAAGAGGGTCAAACGAACACTGGAATGGACTTATAAGACGCGAATATAAAAAAGGATTTGATTTTAATCAAATTTCGCAAGAAATATTGGACCAAATTACCAAAAGAATAAATGATATGCCTAGAGAAATTTTGGGTTGAAAATCTGCCAATGATTTATTTATTGAGGCCAACTTTTACGGCATAGTATGATAGTTGATTGTTATCTTGCACATGATCCATACGCTTATGCGAGCCGACTGTCTCTTTCTAACCCCAAACCCCTTACATAAGGGGCTTTTCAACATAAGCTGTATTATTTTTTACAACCCCAAACCCCTTGAAAAGGGGCTTTTCTTTCTTTCTAACCCCAAACCCCTTACATAAGGGGCTTTTATGCTAACTACTATTTGCAAAAAAAGAAAAAAATATCATTAAAATGTTAAAATAAAAAAGCCAAGTGCATGTGTTGCACTTGAACTTACTATTTAGGTAATGCTTTAAAGGCATTATTTTTAGTATTAATTATGAATTTTCAAAAAAAAATATACTATTTTATATGTATAAATAATATTTAATAATTTAATTTAAATATCTGGAGGATTTTACAATATGAAGTTAGATAATCATAAACAAAAATTAACAATAACATCAGGTCCTGCGAGCTGTGATTTAGAAACAATGAAACAAATCATTGCCGCTGGCGCAACAGTTATAAGAGCTAATTTTAGTCACGGCTCAATTGAGGAACAAAAACTTAAATTCGACACTGCAAAACAAGCTGCTAATGAATTGGGTGTGAATATTTCTCTAATGTTAGACACAAAAGGACCAGAAATTAGAGTTGGTAAAATGCGTGATGGTGCAGTTGCACTAAAATCAGGCCAAGAATTAAAAATTTTAACAACAACCGGTGAATATTTAAATGTTATTGGTGATGAAGAACGTGTTACTGTTAGTTATGACATGAGTCAAGACTTAAAAGTTGGAGATACAGTACTTTTTGATGATGGTAAATTAACATCAAAAGTAATATCAGTTAAACCTGGTATTGTAACAGTTGAATTAATCAATTCACACACATTAAAAACAAACAAGAGAATCAATCTTCCAAATGTAGACTTTTCATTACCATTCCTAAGCGAAAAAGACATTAATGATGTAATTTTTGGTGCTGAATATGGTGTTGATTATGTTGCTGCTTCTTTCGTAAATAATGCTAAAAACGTCAAAGATTTAAGAGATTTACTAAACAAACATGGCGGTCATGAAATTCAAATTATTTCAAAAATCGAGAGCCAAATTGGTATTAATAACATTGACGAAATAATTGAAGCTGGTGAAGGTATTATGGTTGCTAGAGGTGATTTAGGTTTAGAAATTCCTTATTATGAAGTACCATATTGACAAACTCAAATCATTGATAAATGTCGTGCCGCAAACAAAGTTTGTGTTGTTGCAACACAAATGCTTGATTCACTAGAAAATAACCCTCAACCAACTAGAGCTGAGGTCAGTGATGTTTATTGAGCAACTAATTATGGTGCTGATTCAACAATGCTTTCAAATGAAACTGCAGCTGGTAAATATCCAGTAAGAGCAGTCGAAGTAATGAAAACTATTAATAAAAAAGCTGAAAACGATTTTTACAATAGTCGCAAATACACAAAATATGTTGAAAAATTACTTGCAAAACTAGACCTTGACAACGAACAAGATATTAGAGTGTCAAAAATAGTTAAATCAGCAATGAATGGCGAATACAAATACACAATTGTTGTTTCAAAAGATGAGTCAATTTTACGTAAATTATCTAATTTTAGATTGAATACAACTTTTATTGGTGTTATTTCTAATGAAAGAGCAGCGACAACTTTTGGTTTAAACTCAGGTGTTAAAATCATTAATGACACTGCAAAAATTTATCAAAATATAATTCATGATAACAATAAAGTTTTAGATATTGAACCAATGCTTGAACATGATGTTGATGATTCATACTTATTAGTTGTTGAAGACAAAATAACATTCAAAAAATTCACTAAATAGGTCAAAATAAAATGAAAAAAACAAAAAAATTAATTCTATTTAGTCTAACTATTGGTTCTTCGTTATTTGCTCAATCTTGTGTACAAAGTCAATCAACTGAAAAACAAAAACAAAATGATGACAAAAATTTAATCCCGCCAAGAAATTCCGCAGATTTAGATAAAAAACTTGCTGAATTAAAAATTAAATATGAAAATAAATTACCCTATGAAATATCTCAAAAATTTGAACACAATAAAGCTATTGAAGTTAAAATAGTTAACGTAAGAGATGGAGATACATTTGATTTTGTTATAGAAAATTTCGGTGGTTCACACGCATTAAGATTTGCTGGTGTAGATACCCCTGAAAAAAGAACAAAGGATGGTAGAGGAAACTGGGTTGAAACCACTGGGCAACAATACGAATATGCTAAAAGAGCCTCAAGATTTACTGATTTTTTGTCAAATATTCCGCAATTTAAATATTTTGTAATTCCACAAAGAACAAAGGGTGGTCAAAATCACATTACTGACCATTATGGACGTATTGTTGGAATTTGCTACATTAAGTACAATGATAAATACATTAATTTAAATAGCGAACTAGTAAGACTTGGCTATGCTCGAAAAGGTTATATATCTCTATCAAGTAGTAGCAGATATTACACAAGCAATGATACATATTACTACCAACTTACAAGTTCAGAGGAATATGCAAAAAATAACAAGTTAGGAATATGATCAGAAGACGCAAACTTTAGCGAAATTTACCCACGTAATTAACATGAATAAAGATAATTTTACTCAGATAATTAAACAAGAACTATTTAATAAGAAGAAAAATAAAAGCGAAATCATGGAGTTTATTCGTGGTTTTGTTTTTGCTAATTACATTGAAAATGAATTCATTACGTTAAATATAACGTCAAAAGATACATTGAATAAATTATTAGATATGTTTAGTGCATTGAGTATTCCAGTTAAATGTAATAAAACACAAATATTTATTGAAAAAGACAAAATTGATTTATCAAACGAAATTAAAATTCCTACAATGTTTTATGCAGGTGTGTTTTGTGCTTCGGGCTCTATTTCAGACTTAAACCACTCTTCATACCACTTGCAAATTAGTGCTAATTACGAACGATGTGTAGATATTTTTATTAATAAATTAAATATTTATGAATTTGGATTTAGAAAAATCCAACACAATAAAAAGTTTGTAATTTACATTAAAAAACACGAAAAAATTTCTGATTTTTTAAAAGCGATTTGCGCTTTTGAATCAATGTTTAAATTCGAAGACGCAAGAATTCAACGGGACTTTGATAATTCAATTAATAGAATTAATAATGTTGATGTTGCAAATATTAAAAAAATAGTTTCGAGCAATCAAAAACATATTAAAAATTATGAATATATTATTGAAAAAGGACTAACAAATCAATTCAAAGATGAACAAATAAAATTATTTGATTTATTAAGCAAAAATCCAGAAGAAAGTATGATGTGACTTGCTTCTAATTTACAGGAAAAATACGGCATTAAAATATCTAAAAGTGGTGTTTATCTTTGACTGCAAATGCTTGATAAATTAGTTTCTAAACATAAATAATTTTATTTCAACAAACTTAGATTGATTATAATATTTAAATATGTACTTAATTTATGGCCAGGAAAACTATTTAATCAACAAAAAAATTAATCAATTAATTGAAGAAAACAAAGATGCTCAAGTAATAAATTTTTATTTCAATGATGCCAAAGCTAATGAATTAATTAGTCTAGTTTCAAGTTCAACTCTTTTTGACGACAAAAGACTAATTTTCATTCATGATTGCAATTATTTTTGGTCTAAACTAAATAAAAACGATACTGCAATTTCTTTATCATTAATTGACGCAATCAATTCAAATATGAATGATTTGGTAATTTTTGTTAATAATAATATTGATAAAAAAGACTCATTTTACAATAATAAATTTGTTGAATTTTTTCAATTGCACAATGGCAATACTTATTTTGCACAAGCGGTGCAAAATAACGAATTATTCAAACATATCAAAAATATTTGCGACGAAATTGGAGTTACTATTGACACACTTGCAATAAATTTATTAACCCAAAAATTACCTAATAATTTGTCAATTATTCATCATGAAATTAAAAAACTATCTATGCAAACAATAAACATCACTTCCGATGTTATAAACGAAAACATCAGTGCTGTATATGTAGAGGATACATTTGGTTTTTCAAATAGTATTGAAACAAACAATTTTTCATCAATTTGACGAAAATATAAGGAAAAAATAAATGAAGCAACTGATGTAACTTATTTAATTTCGCAACTAAGTCAATTATTGGTCTTAGCTGATCAAATTTACTTATTTTTAAAATGCAATAAAACACTTACAAATTTAGCTAACGAGTTAAAAATCAATCAATATCGTGTTAAAAAGGTTTATGGTTTGTTAAATATATTAGGTATTAAAAAAATCCATTCAATGATTATTGATTTAAATATTCTAGATTACGAAATCAAACATGCGAAAATCAATGCTGAATATGGTTTTGAACAATTTCTTATAAATCATTTTAAAGATTAGAAATTAATTGAAAATTTCTAAAAAAATAAATATGTATTATAATGAAAAAGCATTGGCCAACAGCTGCTGCAAAGTAGAGGAAAGTCCACGCTAACACTTTCTGCGATGAAAGTAGTGTTCATGCTAAGCCCAATAAGCTTAGGCCTAGACGACTAGTGCCACAGAGACGAGAAATGTGAAACGCGGTAAACTCCATGAGTTAGAAACCCAAATTTTGGTAGGGGAACATCTTAAAGAGAATTGAATCCAAAAGATGAGTCATTGACTAGATAAATTGTTGGCACCCGCAAGGGTACAGAACGTGGCTTATAGATGCATATACAGCTTGTCTGTATATTTTTTATTCAAAAAACGGCTTTTTTGAGCCGTTTTTTGCTATTTTTTGTTTTCGTATACAGCTTTTAAGAATTCATCGAATAAAGGATTTGATTTAATTACTCTAGTCGTAAATTCAGGGTGATATTGCACGCCTAAGTAAAATGGATGGTTTTTAATTTCGCAAATTTCAGCTACTTTTAACTCTGGATGAATTCCTGAAAAGATGAATTCGTTATCTTCAAGGCTATTACGGTATTTATCAGCAATTTCATAACGGTGACGATGTCTTTCATAAAAGACATCTTTACCATAAATTTTTTGAGCAAGCGTGTTGTTTAGTGCTACTATTTTGTCTTCACCAAGTCTAAGTGTTCCACCTAAATTCATAGTATCGCCATTTTCATAAAATGGAGTTAGGATAAATTCTTGTTCTTGACCATTAGTTGCGAATTCTTTACTTGTTGCGTTGGCTATTCCTTGTTTTCTAGCTTGTGCGATTGCCATTGCTTGGAATCCTAAACAAATTCCAAGAGTTGGTATTTTATTATCTCTTGTGTATTCGGCAACTAAAACTTTAGAATAAAAACCTCTAACACCGAAACCAGGTAAAATCATAACACCGTCAAAATTAGCTAATTTTGACTCAATATTTTCATTATTTATTTCACTTGAATCAATTATTGTGTAATTTAAATCAATATTTTGGTGTGCTGCTGCTATTTTAAGAGAAGAAATTATTGATAAATAAGCGTCTTCAAGTCCTGTGTACTTGGCAACAAGTAGTAAATTAACTTTTTTAGTTCTTTTGGCTAAATATTTATTTGTAAATTCATTTCACAAAATATTAGCGTTTTCAATTATTGGTTTATCAATTTTAAAGTGTTCATAAATTATTTTTACAATTCCGCTTTTTTCTAAAAATAGCGGAATTTCATATATGTTTGCTTTGTCAGGAATATTTATAACATTTGATGGCTTTAAAAATGCATTTTCACTTACTTTTCGAATTATTGATTCATCAATTCCTTCTTGTGAACGTAAAAGAAGTAAATTTGGATTAATACCAAATGAACGTAATGAAGCAATTGAAACTTGGCTAGGTTTCGACTTATACTCCTTAGAAGCACTCAAATAAGGAACAAATGCTAGGTGAGAAAACATTACATTTTCGGGGTATAAAGATGCAAATTTACTAATTGCATAAATATATGGGCTTGATTCAAGGTCGCCAACTGTACCGCCTATTTCAATAAGCATAAAATCTGGGTCTTTTTCTTTTGCTAAGTTTAAAATAATATTATTAATTTCATCAACAACGTGTGGCACTATTTGCACTGTTTTTCCATTGTAAAGTCCTTGTCTTTCCTTTTGAAAAATTCTTGTAAATATTCTACCCGTTGTAAAATTTGAGTCTTTTGCCAACTTAACATCAATAAAACGTTCATAGTGACCTAAATCTAAGTCAGTTTCACCACCATCACTTGTCACATAAACTTCCCCATGTTCAATTGGATTCATAACACCTGGGTCAATATTTAAATATGGATCAAGCTTCAACACAAAGATGCTAAAACCCTGTGCTTTTAGTAAATTACCAACACTAGCAGCAGTAACACCCTTGCCTAAACCACTTAAAACACCACCAGTAGTAAAAATAAATTTTGTTTTCATAATAACCCCTTATAATCAATAATTCAAATTTTACATTCTTTATATAAAATTTAATAAAAATAAACAAGCAACGTGTGTTTGCGAGTTTAAATTTGTAAAATTATTCAATATTTTTAAGTAAAAATTCACTAATTGAGTTTTCTTGATTGCTTTTAATTATTATATCAGCAGCATTTTTAGCTTCTTGTGTTGCATTTCCCATCGCAACACCAACTCCTGCGCCAATTAACATGTCAATATCATTGCCTGAATCACCAAAAGAATAAACATTTGCACTTTTAATCCCTAATTCATTTGCCACATAACTTAAACCAGTAAATTTATTGATATTTAATGCGTTTATATCTAGGTATACTTCATTTGTGTATTTAACACAATAATTTTCACCAATTTCAGTATTAACTCTATTGAATGCGTCAAAAATCTCCTCTTTAAAACCTCTTAGGGCGATTTGTACTATCTTGTCTTTATTAGTTTCAACAAATTTCTTTAATTCATCTTCTGATACAATATTTCAACTAGTTATATCCATAACATTTTGAACTTCTAGTCATTTTGGTTTTTGTGTGCTATTTAAATATGTTTTGCTTTCAAAAACCGTGTCAATTCGTATGCTAAAATCATGTTCTTTAGCAATTGTAAATAAATATTCAAATACTTTGGGGTCTACTTTACCTAAAAGTGTTACATTTTTGTTTGCTACATTGTATATTACTGTGCCATTTGAACCAATTATGTGGCTAAATGCATTTATTTTTTCACCAAGCGCATTTATTATGTTGTTTAATGCTCTTCCAGTGCAAACTGCATTATAATGCCCGTTTTTTTGAACTTCCAATAAAGCAGGATAAGTTGATTCATGCATGTTGTTTGCGTGTGTAAAAAGTGTCCCATCTAAGTCGTATGCAAATAGTTTTTTCATATAAATATTTTACATTAATTATGCTAAATTAATAATGTGTATTTTTCCTTTTCAATTGAATTTACTATTGATTTGCAATAAAAAAAGCCGTCTGGGCTTATTTTATGTATTTTCTTATTATTGCTTCGTTAATAACAAAAAACTTATATACATTGTCAATAACCTTATTGACATGCTTGTGTAAATTGTTTTCTTCACCAAAGAAATCTTTTGTGACTTCAATTGCCTCATTAATTGCAATTTTAGGGTCAATCATTAGTAATTCAAATGTTGCATTTAATAAAATTGCTCTGATTAATGGGCTTTCTTGCTCTCAAGTTTTTTTGTCTAAAAATCTAGAAATTATTCGTATTAAATATTCTTTATTTAAAGCAATTTTTTCAATTTGTAAAAATTGCTCGCTAGTTAGTTCATCATTTAATTCAAATATACTTTTTAGATTATATTGATTCAATAATTCACAAGAATATAAAACGTTAACTATTTCGATTCTATTTTTTCTTCGAGATTTCATAATAATATTATAGAGAAAATCTTACTTTCTGGTGGTCGATAAGGTATTTTTGTTTAAGAATTGCAATAGCTGAGTAAATTGGTGCAAGAATTACAATGTAAATTGGTAATATAAATATATCTTTAACAACTATTCTTAAGAATGTAATAATGAAGTCAACTCCATAACTTTTAAATTTGCCATTTTGAGCTTTATTTATGTAGTTATAGTATTCAATTCATGAAATTGTTCCTAAAATTCATCTGAACAATACAGCAACAACAATAATTATTGAAGTTACCATCAGGTAATTGTTTCATTTTTCATTTTTTGTTTTGGCATACAAAATTGTAAAAGCGAACGTAAAACCAAGAGTAAGCAATCCAAAAGCAGTTAATGTTATTAACACAATTGGTTTTGAAGCGCTTATTGTTTTATTGATAGCAAGTGCACCGTTTTCATCACTTCGTACAATGTAAACTCATAAACACAATGCAAAAGCTGCAATTATTGATAAATACGAAATGATAAAACGAGTATATTTTGAGTACTTAAACATTAAATAGTGCAATCATGATGTTAAAGCAATAAGCGGCGGCGTAATTGCATAAAGTCAATATCAACTACCAATACTTCCAGTCATTAACATTACAAAAGTATCAGCAATAACTGCTAAAACTGCACCTTTGAACCCCCCTAAAATAAGTCCATAAAAAATATACAAAATATATTCCAATGGTACAGGAATGGCTCTTAATATAGTGAATTTTGCAATCATCATAATTACAAGGTGCATTGCTAGCAACGCGGAAGCTAAAACTAACTCAAAAGGAGTTAATTTAAATATTTTTTTAAAATCATTTTTCTTTGTATTTATAGAAGTATTATTCATATAACCTCCTTGATTTTATACATTGTAATTGTAATACCAAATCAATTTTTTAAGCTTTTAATTTATAATTAATTTATGAAAAATACAAATAATTTAAAAGCAATTGATTTTGGTACTGCTGGTATTCGCGGAATAGTTGGTAAAGGCATTGATCATTTATCTGCTGCACACGTTCAACGAGTTGCTCATGGGTTTGTTAATTATCTATTAAAAAAATATGAAAAACTTGACAAAATTACAATTGTTATTGGTAGAGATAATAGAAGATTTTCAAATAAATATGCTAAATTGATTGCTAAAATAGCAGCAAGTTACAATAAAATTCAAGTGATTTTATCGCGTAAGATCACTCCAACGCCATTTGTTTCATATTTGATTATTTCAAATAAAGCTCAAGGTGGATTCAATATTACTGCTAGCCACAATCCCAAGGAATATAATGGAATTAAATTGTATAATGAACATGGTTCGCAGTGTTTGCCTGACGAGATTGAATTAATTAAAAAAGAATTCAAAGATTATTATACATACTCTGATGAATATCGCTGTGATGGTGTTTGACCTGTTGCTGGTAATATCCGAAACACAACAAAAAAAGAGTGAGATACTTATATAAATAAAGTATTAAATGTTGTCCTAAATACTGAATTTTCAAAAGAAATGGATAAAATTAAGCTTGTGTATTCTCCATTGCACGGAACTGGTTCAACAGTAGCAAATGAAATATTTAAGGGTTTAAATTTAGAACTAGACAAAGATGTTTTTTATGTTAAAGAGCAATTTATACAAGACCGTAATTTTAAAACTTGTTCTTATCCAAATCCTGAAAGAGACGATGTTTATGAATTAGGTGAAAAATTAGCAATCAAAAATAATTGCGATATTGTATTGGTTACTGACCCTGACGCCGATAGAGTTGGTGTTAAAGTTAGAGATAATAATAAATTTACATTGCTAACTGGCAATGAAACAGCAACTTTACTAATGAAATATTTGCTTGAAGTTAGCAAAGAAAAAGCTAATAACAAATATATGGTTTATTCTTATGTTTCATCTAATTTACCTGAGTTAATTGCAAAGAAAAGCGGATTAAAAACTTTTATTGTTCCAACTGGTTTTAAATGAATTGGTAAAACAATTGTTGAACAGCAACAAGAAATGTTTTTTGGATTTGAAGAGAGTTATGGTTCATTAATTGATTCTTCAATTGCTCGTGATAAAGATGCAATTCAATCAATTGTTGCCATTGTAAAAATGACTCAATATTATAAAAACCAAGGCAAAACTCTTATTGATGCTCTTGATGAAATATATCGTGAATATGGCTATATAGCAAGTAAGAGTATAAACATAGATATTGACCAAAATACTGATTTAAAATTGATTCAGGAAAAATTTAAACAATTGGGTTTTGAAAATAAAATCGTCCATGACTATAATTTAGAAACTGATTTTATGAAATCAAACATGATTAAAATCTCATTTGAAAATAAAGCAGATTGAATTGCTTTGCGCCCGTCTGGCACTGAACCAAAAATTAAATTTTATATTTTTGCATACGGCAACAATAAAGATGTGGCAAAAAAAACCCTTGATGAATATATCTCAAAAATCGGGACAATTGTAAATTAATAATTAGTTTAAAACACGAAGATACATAGGCTTCGTTTTTTATTAAAAGTAGTATAATAATATAAGAGTTTTTAATCAAAAATATGTATTTTAACAAAAAATTAAAATTAAAAGAAGGAACAAATATATTATATGAAATTAACAAAATTACTATTAACCTCCACAACAACTATTCTTCCAGCTTTAACATTAGTATCTGCTAAAGCTTCAAATGTTAAAAAGGAAGTAAATGACAATTCATTTGGAAGTTTACCAAATGCAATTAGAAACGTTCAAGGAAGAAGTGCCAACATAATGGTAACCCCCCCCCCACATTATTGCCACAGATAATTCAGATGAAGATGGATTAAAAACAGAACTAGATAGATGATTATTATTGGAAATCATTTACCAATTTGGTAATAATATTCATTCTAGTTCTATTACTAGTGAATTAGAAGAAAAGTACAGTCAATCTTCTAGAAATATAAAAAAGGCAATAGAATTATCTGAAAAGTATATTACAAATACAGCTCAACATATTCGTAGTAATGCTGTTTCATGAACTGAAATTAAGAAGTTTTTAAAAAACTATCATCATTATTTATTTTTTTTAGACCAACTTAAAGAAATTATCAGTATTGATAACAACAAAATTGTATCAAAAGTAGATACTTATTTTGCGGAAAAAGATCTTGCTAATAGGGATGAGTTAGATGGTGATTATTTAGATGTTTTAATGTGAGATGGTTGAAACTCTTTATTCTCTAAATCAATTAAACCACTATTAGAAGCTAAAGCTGCACATGATCAAGTTGTCGCTGAAAATACTGCTTTAAAAGGCGAAAATCAAAGTCTTAAAGATGGAGCTGCAAAACTAGAAGCGGAAAATGCTGCTTTAAAAGATGAAAACAATCAATTAAAAGATGATAAAGAAAATTCAAATAAAGATCAATATGATTTTTTAAAAGACATAAGAGCATGGAATATAGCTAATGATTATTTATTAAAATTTGGAATTTTGCATAATGATACTTTAAGTAAATTAGAGAAAAATTACACTGAATCTTCTGTAAATATAAAATACTTTATAATATTATTAGCTAATCATATTAGAGGTAAAATTGGAAAAATTTTCAATAATCCGAAAGAAATTGACAAATATGATATTTTTTCATTAATAAATACTTTTACTTTTTATAAGAATATTTTCTTACCCCAAATTGAAGAAATTATAAATCTAAATAATAATGAACTTATGTTAAAAGCAGATGCTTATATTGAAAAATTAAATTTAAAAGACGATAGTATTTCAGATGTTGATTTGCAAAAAGCTCTAGATGGCTGAAACTCTTTTGTCGTAACACTAATTAAACCACTATTAGATGTTAAGACCGCACACGACCAAGTTGTTGCACAAAATACCACTTTAAAAGCTGAAAATCAAAATCTTAAAGGTGAAGCTACAAAATTAAAAGCAGAAAACGATGCTTTAAAAACTGAAAATCAAAATATTAAAGATGAGTCTGCGAAACTAAAAGCAGAAAACGATGCTTTAAAAACTGAAAATAATCAATCAAAAAATGATAAAGAAAATCTTCAAAATCAATTTGATGAATTAACAAAAAAACACAATAAACTATTAGCTAATAGTAAAAAAGACAAGAATAAAATATTTATTTTTATAGTTCTTTTATTATCAATTAACATCATACTATGAGTGATAATCGCTTTAATAATTTTTAAAAAATCTTATAAAAACAAATCAAGCATTTAATTAGATAGTTAAGTAAAATTTAAAAAAGTTAACACTCAAAATAGGTGTTAACTTTTTTTGTTTTTAGTTATAAGAAATTTTTAATATTCACCATCCCATTCGAATTCATATTCAAAAATCCGTACTGTATCACCTGGTTGGATGCCTTTTTTAATTAAATCATCTCATACACCAAGATTTTTTAGTTTGTTATTGAATCTTAGTAAATTGTCATAGCTAACTAATGGGATTTTATCATAAAGTTGTTGAACTTTTGGACCACTTATTTCAAAATAACCTAAGTATGGAGAAACTATTTTATAGTCTTGCTCAAGTTTTATTTCAACAACTGTGTTTTCTTCAATTTCCTCAACTGGTTTTAATTTGTTTGCTTTAATTAACTCAATAAGTTCTTTTTTGACTTCATCTAAGTTTTGTGCCGATATTGCTGATATTTCAACCACTTTTACTTGTGGATATTTTTGCTTGAATTTTGCCAAATTTTCTTGAAAATGAGGCAAATCTGATTTATTTGCAATAACTAATTGGTCCTTATTTTCTAAATTCAAACTATAACTTTTAAGCTCATTGTTAATAATTTCATAGTCTTGTAATGGATCTTTGAATTCAGAGCCAAAATCAATAATGTGAGCAATTACACGACATCTTTCAATGTGTTTTAGGAATTGGATACCTAAACCACGACCTTGATGCGCGCCCTCAATTAATCCAGGAAGATCGGCAATTACAAATGATTCATCATAATATTTAACCATTCCTAATTGAGGCACTAATGTTGTAAATTCATATTCAGCAATTTTTGCTTTTGCATTGGAAATTGCACTCAAAAGTGTACTTTTTCCAGCAGACGGCTTACCAACAACACCAACATCAGACATAATTTTTAGCACGATATGTGCGTCGAATTTTTCACCTTTTGAGCCATTTTCGCTAATTCTTGGAGCAGTGTTGCGCGGCGATTTGAATTTCATATTACCACGCCCACCTTGGCCGCCTTTTGCAACTAAGTATTCTTTAGGCTCAATAATGTCGGCAACAACTTTGCCATTGTTATAAACAATTGTGCCAATAGGCACTGGAACATATTTATCTTTACCAGCGGCCCCATAAAGGTTTTTAGGTCCGCCATTGACGCCATCTTCGGCGGTAATTTTTTTGTTACCGTAAAGAGATAAAAGAGTATTTTTGCCAAGATCGCCAACAAAATAAATATTGCCACCACGGCCACCATCTCCGCCATCTGGCCCACCTTTATCAACATGCGCTTCTCTACGGAATGAAATCATGCCATCACCGCCTTTTCCGGCCACAAGCTGAATTTTAATTTCATCAATAAATCTTGCCATTTTACCCTCCTTATCTTTTAATTATTTTCTTGTTCATTGAACTTGGCTATGTAATCTTTGATTGCAATTCCTAAGCCATGTTCTTGAACAGAACGTGTTACATATTTTGCTTTTTCCTTGACAAAATCCTTTGAATTATCCATTGCATATGAATAATTAAATCTCTTAAACATTGAAAAATCATTTTCACTATCACCAATAACCATTATGTCATTTGCGGTGTAGTTTTTAAATATATTTTGTAGCATTCACATGATTGCTTTACCTTTTGAAGCCCCTTTTGGTAGGATTTCTAGATTCATGTGTGTTTTGATCATTTTAACATTAATATTGCTTAATTCTTCAATTAATTCATCAATGTTTTCAGTCATTTCGAAGTAAACTTCGATTTTTGAAACGTTTTTTATTTCTTGACCTTCATATAATTCAAATTGGTCAAATGTTTCGTATTTAAAGTAAATTCTATTCAAGAATTCTTTATCATCTTCATTAAAAATATAAAACGCATCTGAGCTTCAAGCAGCTGCAGAAACTTTACGACTTCTGAATAATTCAAATATTTTTTTTGCTTCTTGGTGTGGAATAAATTCTTCACGTACAAATTTATAACGTTTAAAGTCATAAATTTGTACACCACTTGATCCAATAATGTAATCAGCATTAACAAGTTTTGCTAATTTAAACATTTTAGGACAAATAGGATTACCAGTGGCAATATTGAAGCTTAATTCATTTTGTTTAATGATATTTAGATTGTAGTTTGAAACATATCCGTTGCTGGTGTAGATTGTGCCATCAACGTCACTAAAAACTATTGGTTTTTTCTTCATATTTCTCCTTTTAATTTATGAATAATTCTAAATCTTATAAATAATACATTATTTTAAAAATTAGTTAAAATTAATTAGCATGATTAGGAGGTTTAAAATGCTTATATTTTCAATTATATTGTTATCTGTGATAATATGCTGTTTTCTTGTTAGTTTTATTTCATGATGTACCCCAAATGTCCGTTGTTATATTTACTCAACTAAATTTTCTGTTAATTACTTGACTAAAAAAGAATTAAAATGTCAATATTATGTTGCGGCCGAATTATTTAAATTTACAAAAATTTATCTTTATGCGCATTTAAGTGCAATGATACTTTCATTGATTGGGCTTGCTATTTCTATTGTAAATATAATAATATATAGCAATTTTGAAAACTCTGATGGCACCACTTTTGCGTTTTCAACGCTTATGTTTGCCTTTTTGGTTGCAATTAGTGTTTACTTTATTATTTGTCTAATTGTCGGCGTTAAAAGATATATTAGAATGAAAAAATGATTAATCTTTAATTACAAATTACCTGATGAATCTCTAATTGAAAGAAAAATTAATGTCAATACAAAAGAAAGACAAATATATCCAACTAGTCATAGATACCCATATTTTACCTTGCCTGCACGTGAAAGATTTTGAACCTTCTATAAAAATGATTTTGAAAATCTTTATTCAAGTAAGCAAAAATTATTAGTTTATTTATCATTAATAATAGATTTTGATAATGTTGTTGTTGGAATAGCATCAGAAAAATTAAACATTGACATGCTAAGAGATGAAGCTAAAAAAGTAAATATTATTTAGACAACATACTTTAATTTTTACCAATTTCAATATTTTTATACTAAAATTCGTAAAAAAATAAAACATTGCCAAGTCGCATTGTTTTATTTTTTTGTACGTTTTATACACTTATAAATTTGTGTAATTGTGCTAAAATATGTTCATAAGTTTAACTTATATTTATATTAAATATTATTTGATTATAAGTATATATAAATCTCACTTGATCAGATTTCACTCAAATATCAAATATTCACTAAAAAAGGAGAGATTATGACACCACACATTCATGCCAAACAAGGCGAAATTGCGAAAACAGTTTTAATGCCTGGAGACCCTTTAAGAGCTAAATTTATAGCCGAAATATTCTTAGATCCAGGATACAAATTAGTAAACACAGTTAGAAACATGTTTATTTACACAGGAACATACAAAGGTAAAGAAGTTTCAATTGCTGGTTCAGGTATGGGATGTCCTTCAATTGGAATTTACAGTTACGAATTATTTGCTTTTTACAATGTAGAAAACATCATTAGAATTGGTTCAACAGGAGCTTATGTTAAAGAATTAGCTCTATATGACACAGTTTTAGCTACTGAAGCTTATGCTGATAGTGACCACTTTAGAAGAATGGTTTTAGGTAAAGAATTTGCGTCAAATATTGCACTGCCTTCTGCAAAACTAAACCAAAAACTAAAAGATTCAGCTAAAGAACTTGGCATTGAACTAAAAGAAGGAAGAGTTCACTCATCAGACGTATTTTATTCAGTTCTTTCACTTGAAGAAAGAGTTCAAGAAACACAATCAACTTGCGTTGAAATGGAATCATTGGCACTATTTACAAATGCTGAAAAATTAGGTAAAAATGCTTCATGCTTGTTAACAGTTTCAGATAACTTAGCAACACACGAAGAAACAACCCCAGAAGAAAGACAAACAGCATTTACAAACATGATGAAAGTTGCTTTAGGAATTTTATAGTATTATGCGTGTAGTAGATTTAATTGAGAAAAAACGGCTAAATAAAGAGCTAACCAATGAAGAAATTAAGTTTTTAATCAACACATATGTTAGTGGCGAAACCCCCGATTACCAAATGGCTGCATTTATAATGGCAGTTATGTTTAACGGGATGACTAAACAAGAAATTGCACAATTCACAAAAACAATGATGCATTCAGGCGATGTTATTGATTTAAGTTCAATTCCGGGTATAAAAGTTGACAAACACTCAACAGGTGGTGTTGGTGACAAAACAACATTAGCAGTTGCACCAATTGTTGCAGCTTGCGGAGCACCTGTTGCTAAAATGTCAGGTAGAGGATTAGGCCACACTGGCGGAACTTTAGACAAACTTGAATCAATTCCTGGATTCAGAATCGCATTAAGTGAAGAAGAATTCATCAAACAAGTTAGTGAACATAAAATTGCTGTTATTGGTCAAACTGGTAAATTAGTTCCTGCTGACAAAAAACTTTATGCACTAAGAGATGTTGTAAACTGTGTTCAATCAATTCCTCTTATTGCATCTTCAATAATGTCTAAAAAACTTGCAACTGGTTCTGATGCAATTCTTTTAGATGTTAAATGTGGCAATGGCGCATTTATGAAAAATGAAAAAGACGCCATTGAGCTTGCAAAAACAATGATTGAAATCGGTAAATCATTAAATGTTGATGTTAGAGCAGAAATAACAAACATGAATCGTCCAATTGGTCGTGAAATTGGTAATAAAAACGAAGTATTAGAAGCAATTTGAACACTTCAAGGTAATGGACCCGCTGATTTTAATGAACTTGTTAAGTCATCTTGTTCAACAATTCTTTTACAATCTAAAATTTGTTCAGACTACAATGAAGCTCAAAAACGTGTAGATGAAGTTATTGCAAACGGAAAAGCATTGGAAAAATTCTATGAAATGATTAGAATTCAAGGCGGAGATGTTGAAGCATTGAAAGACCAAGCCAACTTTTGAAAACCTAAACACAAATATGAAGTTATATCAGATAAAGACGGTTATTTAGAAATTTTTGACTCATTAACTTTTGGTGTTGTTGCAATGAAATTAGGCGCTGGTCGTGCTAAAAAAGAAGATGATATTGACTTTGATGCAGGAATCACATTGAATAGAAAAACGAATGAATTGGTAAAAAAAGGCGATGTTTTATTTACTCTATATTCATCAAATCCAATTGATCCAAAATTAGCTGACGAACTATTGCCAGCATACAAATTTAATAAAAACACTGTAGAAAATAAAATAATAATTGATAAATTATCATAATTAAGGAGCACACAATGAATTACAATCAATTAATTGATCATACATTTTTAAAAGCTGATGCAACTGTTGCTGAAATCGACAAATTAATTGCAGAAGCAATTCAATACAAATTTAAAACAATTTGCGTTAACTCATCATGAGTTTCATATGCAAAAGAAAAACTTCAAGGTAGTGGCGTTGGAATTACCTCAGTAATTGGTTTTCCTTTAGGAGCTTGTCTAACCAATGTTAAAGCATTTGAAGCTGCAGAAGCAATCAAAGCTGGAGCCGATGAAATTGACATGGTTATCAACATTGGTAGAATGAAACAAGGCGACTATGACTATGTTCTTGAAGACATTAAAGAAATCAAAAAAGCTTGTGGCGCAAACACATTAAAAGTTATTGTTGAAACAGCTCTTTTAACAAAAGAAGAAATTGAAAAAGTAACAGAAATTGTTATGAAATCAGGTGCTGAATTCATTAAAACATCAACTGGCTTTTCAACTCGTGGCGCAAACTTAGAAGATGTTAAAATCATGAAATCAATTTGTGGAGACAAACTTTTAATCAAAGCTGCTGGTGGAATTAGCAACAAAGCAGACATGATTGCTATGGTTGAAGCAGGCGCAAACAGATTTGGTACAAGTCGTTCAATCGCAATTATCGAAGACAAAGAATCAACAGAGGGATACTAGTTATAATCAAAAATCCAAACCTAAGGGCTTGGATTTTTTTGTTTATTTTGCAAAATAATGTGCTTTAGATAAATAGTATATTGCTTCAGTAACAGTCGGATGAGTAAATGTGAATTTTTGCAAATCAGCAAACTTGATACCCATTTGCATTGCTTGTGCAATTTGGTTGATAATTAGACTAGAACCTTCTAAAAACATTTGAGCTCCGAGAATCAATCCTGTTTTTTTGTCAATTAAAAACTTAATAAAATCAAACTCATTTATTGAACCGTTTGCAAGGTTTCCTGGTAATGAACTAGCATTGAAAACAATTGCTTCAAATTCAACATTCTTAGCAGTTAATTCTTTTTCGCTTTGACCAACTCCACTAATTTCAGGATTTAAATAAATTGACCAAGGAACAAAATTAGTATTCAAGGTTTCAAATTCATGGCCTAAAATATGTTTTGCAATAATATCACTTGTTTTATAAGCGACAGATGAAAGCATCATTAATCCAGTAGCATCTCCAAGTGCATAAATATTTTTTATATTAGTTTGCATAGAATCATTGACTTTTATGAATCCTTTTTCATTTAATTCAATGCCAACATTTCCGATTGCTTCTAAGTTTGCAACTCTACCAATTGCACTTAGAATTTTGCTAGATTTTATAGATTTTTCTTGACCATTTGAATTGTAAAATAATTCATTTTCGTCAAATTTGATTAATTTTGCATTGTCAATAATTTCTATATTTCTATTAGTTAAATATTGTTTAATGGCGCTTAATAATTCTATATCATGTTTACCCATAAATTCATTAACATCAAGGATTGTTACCTTAGTTCCTAATGTTGAATAAATATAAGCAAATTCTAGAGCAACTGGTCCTGAACCAATAATTGTTAAAGATTCGACTTTTTCATCAATAATTAATGCTTGATTTGAATTTATTAAAAAGTTTTTTTCTCTTGCTTTATTAGCTCCCGGCAAATCAATTTCACGACTTTTTGCGCCAGTTGCTAAAATTGCTTTATCAAATTGGATTTGTTGTTCATTGACTATTAGAGTGTTTTGGTCAATTAATTTGGCAGTGCCATTATAAATGTCAACATTTGCTAAATTCAATTGATTTTTAACGTTGTTATTCATTTTTTGTTTTATCAATTGACGTCTGTTTTGAATCGCTTTTATATCAATATTTACTAAATTTGTTTCAACCCCAAATTTTTGCGAATGTGAAATAGTGTCTAAAACATAGGCAGTTTTTACCAATGATTTTTTTGGTATGCAACCAACATTAATACAAGTTCCACCTAGCTGGTCTTTTTCAATTAGCGCAACTTTTTTGCCTTTTTTAGCCAATAAAGTTGCTAACGGATAACCCCCAGGGCCCGAACCTATTATTACAATGTCATATTTATTCATAATAACCTCTTTTCTAATTTTTAATTTATTATATAACTAATTAATCAAATAAAAAAAGCGAAATTAACAAAAAACGCTTTTTTGACTATTTTTAAGTTTAAAAATCAAGTTTTTAATATTCACCAACAAGCGGGAATTCTTTTGTTAGTAATTTAACTTGTTGTTTAATTTGTTTTTTAAGTTCTGAATTCTTCAATATCGAATTGCCATTTGAAAGAATCACGTGAATAATTTGGGCTAACTCATTTCATTTTGTAAAGTTTCTCGAAGTCATTGCGGCAACGCCAATACGTATTCCCGAAGAAATCATTGGGCTTAATGTATCATTTGGAATTGTATTTTTATTAACTGTTATGTTGAATTTTCCTAGTAAATTTTCAGCTTCTTTACCAGTTATTCCATAACTTTTATGAACATTGATTGTGAATAAATGGTTTTCAGTTTTGCCTGATACTATTTCAATGTTGTTTGCCAAAAATCATTCACTAAATTGTTTGGCGTTTTCAACAATATTTTTACCATATTGTTTAAATTCTGGCTTTAGTGCTTCGCCAAAAGCCACTGCTTTTCCAGCAATTGCGTGGAAAAGCGGACCGCCTTGATAACCAGGGAACACTCATCTATCGACTTTTTTAGCAATTTCTTCGTCGTTTGTCATTATTATTGCGCCACGAGCACCACGAAGTGTTTTGTGTGTTGTTGAAGTGATTATGTCTGCATAACCTACGGGACTTGGGTGTACGCCAGCAATAATTAATCCCGAAATATGCGCGATATCAGCCATTAATTTTGCTCCACAAGCATCGGCAATTTCTCTAAATTTCGCAAAATCAATAATTCTTGGATATGCAGAATACCCACAAATAATAACAGCAGGTTTTTCTTTAATAGCTAATTGCTTAATTGCTTCATAATCCAATACCCCATTATCATCAACATCATAGGAAACTGAATTGTAAAAAATCCCACTAAAGCTAATTTTATAACCGTGAGTTAAATGTCCTCCAGAATTTAATGATAGACCCATTATTTTATCACCTGTTTTAGCAACCGTAGCTAGTGCCGCCGCATTTGCTACTGAACCTGAATAAGGTTGAACATTGGCAAATTTAACATTGAATAATTTTTTTAGTCTATCAATTGCAATTTTTTCAACTTTATCAACATGTTCGCAACCCCCATAATATCTTCTATCTGGATATCCTTCACCATATTTGTTGGTTAAAACACTGCCCACTGCGGCTAGAACATCATTAGAAACATAGTTTTCTGACGCAATTAGTTCGATGTGGTCTTGTTGTCTTCTTTTTTCAGCATTGATTGCATTTTGAATTTCTTTATCTTTAATTTTAATATTTTTGTACATGTTGACTCCTAGTTATATTGTTCATTTATTTTTTCAATTGTTGTTGAATCTGCACAAATTCTAATTGTTATTTTTTTGACGTTTTCAATTGAATATGAATCGATTTGGTAAATTGAGAAGATATTAAAATTATTTTTGATTTCATCGATTTTTGATGATATGTTTGCCTTAATATCTAGTTCAAATGTTATATCAATGGTTTTAAGAGGCGACTGATTATATGATTCAAAAGTAATGTCAATTTTATTTTTGATATCCATAAATTCCGCTACTCATAAATTGTGTTGTGAGTATTTTGGATGAATCTGACCAATTCAACCAATCATCTGGCCATCAAGCATAATTTTTGCTGATGTATTTGGATGAATATATTCATTATCTTTGAAAGGAATAAATTCAATTTCGTTATTTTTCAAATAATTTATGATGTCTTGTTTGATTTCATAGAAATCTTTAATATTTGAAATAAGGCCAATTGTATATTTATTATTATTTATCATTCCAAATTCAAAAAATGAAAACTTATCAATTTTTCTTTTTAAATTATAGTCGGCAGCTTGAATCATTGATGATATTATTGAGTTTCTAATTTGTTCGCGTTCTTTTGACACAAACGTTTGTAATTTAATTGTATTTGGGAAATTAAATGGGTTTAAAAAGTTGGTTTGTTCACTTTCTAATGTGAAGGTTCTTATCTCATTGTAGCCCATTGATTGAAGCAGATTTTTACTAATATCTCTTCGGTCTACTTTGAATGGAAGTAATGTTGGTGCAATTGGTTCAAAATTAGTGTATCCATAAAATCTAAAGTATTCTTCAATGATATCCTCATAATTATTGATATCTTTTCGATAATTTGGAGCAATTAATCTGTTTTTATCCATTCGAAAACCAATAGTTTTTAATTTTTGTTCAACCTCATCAAAACGAGATAATTCTCTTATATCGCAGTTGGCATAAAGTGCTAATTTGTGTCTATTTTGCAACACTGAATTACCGATTTTTTCAGAAGGCATTCCAACAATATTGCTGAATTTAACTTTATCAAGGTGAGCTTTATACTGTAAATATTGCATTCCAAAACGAACCATCTGACTGTTAACACCACGTCCGGCTTGAATTGATGAAGCGGTATCAAATTTAATTTCCTTTGCTCCATGTCTAACTATTTTCGAGTCAAAAGAACCAATTTCAAAGGTAATATTTTCAGTTTTTTCATCAACTTTTGTATTTTCAAGACCCATAACAGAAGCTAATGAAATAGGTCCTTTTTTATTTGTTATTGCTAAAACATTGTTTACATGTTGTTTTTTATCGCCTAATAGACAAACTTCGCCAGTAAATATTTCACAACCTAGTTTTGAACCAATTTTATCTTTATCATAAGCATGAGTGGGGGCTCCAGTGTAAATAAGAGCTAGATTTGTAATATCAATTGGTCAAATATTTTTAGCTTCAACACCATGTTTTGCTAAAAATAACATATCTTTAAGTGAACTTTTTTTGTTTTTTGCATGTACATCTAAAAATGATAATGAATTGCAATTTTTCCTTGAAACACTAATTGTTGATTTGAATTTTGGCTTAATTGATTTGTTTTTTCAATTGAATCAGTCAAATTTTGTATTTAAATATGCGGCAATTTCTTGAGCAAGAACATAATATGAATTAGCATCAGGTCTATTTGCTGGAGTTGTTATATCTATAATATAGTCATCAAGGTCAAAATATTCAACTGGGTCTTTGTCAAGAGGCAATTTTTGATTTAGCATCATTAAATCTTCTTGATTGAAAGGTAATTTTGAAATATCATAACCTAATTCTGAAAAATTACATAGCATTCCTTGTGATTCAATGCCAGCCATTTTTTTAGCACCAAAAACTATTTCACCTTTTTGTGAACCAACAACAAATGCAGTTGTGTAAGCGCCAACTTTTGCATTTTTAGCATTAGTTTGAATTGTTATTTTTTCATTGTTTGCTAATTCAAGTTCAACAACCGTTAGATTTTTTGAATTTGGGTTAGGGTATACATCAATAACTTTTGCAAATTTTACACCTTTAACATCGCTTAAAGGTGTTATGCTTTCAACTTCATAGCCAAGATTGTTAATTACTTTTTCGATTGATAAATCAAGCTTGATATTGGGCATAAATTTATTTAATTCTTTAAGGGTAATAATCATATTATTTTTCCTTTCTAATTGAAAAATCAATTGATTTGGTTAATTTATTATTTACTTTTCTAAAAAAATTTGAGTCTTTAAAAGATTGATTAGTGCGTGCATATGATAGTGGTGAAGGATGTGAGGTATAAATTATTTGATTTTCACTAACTTTGCTGCTTTCAATCAAAGGTTTTATAAATTGATAAGACTGCTTGCCTCATAATCCAAAAATTACATTCGGATTTATATTAGCAATAAATTCAATTAATTTAAAAACAAATTGCTGTCAACCTATATCCTTGTGCGAGTTGGCCTTAAATTCTTCGACTGTTAAAACAGTATTGATTAATAAAACTCCTTGTTTAGCTCAAAAATCCAATGAATAAGTTTCAAAAATACTGTTTGGATAATCTTTTTTAACTTCTTTAATTATGTTAGCTAAACTTTTTGGGCATTTTTGCAATCTTGTGCTGAACGCTAAGCCATCAGCTTGATTTGGATTGTGATATGGGTCTTGACCAATAATTATTAATTTAGTTTCATTTGGTTCAAAAAATGTTAGAGCTCTAAATCAATCTGATTTTTTTGGTCAAATAACATTATTTTTAGTTGACTTATCAACTTTTTCTAAAATTAATTTGAAATAATCTTGCTTTGACTCATATTCAAGAAAATCATAAAATTTATTTTTCTTTGTAAAACTGTTTAAGTGTTCGCAAATCATTATTGTAAAATTCCCGAATATCTTTAATGTTGTATTTAATCATCGCTAGCCTTTCAATACCCATTCCAGCAGCGAATCCATTGTATTTTTTATTGTCATAGCCAGCTAATTTCATGACATTTGGGTGCAGCATTCCAGCTCCTAGCACTTCGATTCAACGGTTTTTATAAAAAATATCTACTTCAACACTTGGCTCAGTAAAAGGGAAGAAACTTGGGCGCAATCTTAATTCTAATTCTTCTTCAAAAACATAACTCAAAAGTGATTTAAGAGTCCAAATTAAATTAGGGAATGAAACATTACCAACACTTACAAAATCTAGTTGCGTAAATTGGTGTGAGTGTGTCGCATCATCCTCATCATTTCGATAAACTTTTCCAATAGCAAAATTATTTAATGGCTTATTCGCGTTTTTTTCAAGTTCAAGTGCACTAATTCCAGTATTGTGAGTTCGTAATAATGTTGTTGGATTTAAGTATAATGAATCGTGCATTGCTCTTGCCGGGTGGTCTGATGGCATGTTTAGTTTCTCAAAGTTGTAATAATCTGAAACAATTTCGCCTTCTTTTGATTCAAAATAACCATTTTGAATAAATCAATCTCTTAGTCGATTTTCAATAATAGTTATTGGATGTAGTGAACCAGTTGCATTAACAGGTTTAGTTACATCAATAAATGATTCATTTACTAATTTTTCAATTTTTTGGTTTTCTAGTTTTAGTTCAATTTCTTTAAATTTTGCCTCATATTCATTTTTGAGTTGGTTGATTTTTTGACCTAGTTGTTTTTTTTCTTCAATTGAGGCAGTTTTAAGTTTTTGTTGCAGTTCAAAAATGTCGCCCTCTTTTGAAAATACTTTACTTTTGGCAATTTTTAAGTCTTCAAAACTCTTGATTTCTTCTCAAATTATTTTCATTATTTTTTACCTTTCCTTGTTTCAATGCTTTTGTAATAATTAACAATTTTATCTATATCATTTCAATCAGGCTTGAAAAATTTTTCATTTACTTGTTTTGGCAAATAATTTTGATTAATTCAGTTGCCTTCATAATCGTGTGGTCACTTATAACCAACTCCATTACCAAGTTTGCTTGCTGAGGAATAGTGTGCTTCTTTTAATATTTTTGGCACATCATAAACATTTCCTTGTTCAATGTATGATTGAACATTTTTCATTGCTTTATATGTACTTGCACTTTTTGGACTCAATGCCATATAGCAAATTAAATAAAATATTGGTAAATTTGCCTCAGGAAATCCCAAGCGCTCAACTGCGTTTAGCGCCGCTTCAACACGAAGTGCTATATTTGGGTCAGCGAGCGCTATATCTTCATAAGCAACACAAGTTATGCGCCTAAAAAGCCCTTGATAATCGCCTGTTTTTAAAATTAAAGCTCCATAATAAAGCGATGCATCAACATCAGAACCTCTTAACGATTTATGAAATGCTGAAAGATTATCATAATGTGCATCACCATTCATGTCTGAATAAAAGTTGATGTTTGGTATTATTGTTTTTAAAAGTTGTTCATTTATTTCTTTGTCTTTTCCTAAAAGGGCTAACATTTGTAAATTATTTAAGCAGAATCGATAATCACCTGATGAATATTTAACAAGTTTTTCAATGTTTTCGTTATTTATTTTTAACTCTGGAAAGTAGTTTTTAATTACATCTTTTATGCCTAAATACACTTGTTTTTCGTCTAATTTGTCAAATCGCAGTATTTGCATTCTGCTTCTTAGAGCGGGGTTAACTCGAAAATAAGGATTTTCGGTTGTTGTTGCATAAATAATTATTTTGTCAAATTCTAAATATGATAATAAAACATCTTGAACATTTTTAGTTAATCTGTGTATTTCGTCGATTATTATTATTTGATTGTCCTGAAGTAACTCTAATAATCTATTTTTATTTTCAATACTTGCATTGAATAAGGCATATTTTAAATTCATATCATTGGCAAGCGCACAAGCCGCTGATGTTTTACCAGTTCCTGATTCGCCATAAAATATAAAGCTTGTGGAAATTTTATTTTCTACAATTTTGCTTAATAATTTAACATTATTTTCTTGCCCTATAATTTGACTAAGAGTTTTTGGCCTTAATTCATTAGCTAAATTTTTCATATTAATATTTTAATAAATAAAGAATTTTTTTTGTATAAAAATTATAAATTTTAATAATTCCTAAAAAAACCATTTGTAATTGAATTAGTAAGAGTTAATTTTCAATAAAATAATTAAAAAAAGCAAATGTGTTAACACTTGCATTTCTTTAATTATTTTTTAACATCTTCTTCGGTAAAGCCTTGGTCGTTTTGTTGCTGTTGTTGTTGCATTTGTTGAGCAATTAATTCAAATGCTTTATCGATTTCATCAAGTTTTGTTTTAAGTTCTGTGTAATTTTTATCATCTAGAAGTTTTTGAAGCTCAGCGATTTTTTCTTCAGTTTGTTTTGTTTGTTCTTCATTTATTTTGTCTTTATTTTCTTCAAGTGATTGTTTCATTTTTGCAATTAGAGTTTCAGCACGAACAATTGTTTGAATTTCTTCGGCACGTTTTTCGTCTGCTTCTCTGTTTGCTTCGGCATCTTTAACCATTCTATCTATTTCAGCATCACTAATTTTTGATGAATTTTCAATAATTTTGCTTTCTTGTTTACCAGATTTAACATCTTTTGCAGAAACTGTTGTAATACCATTAGCATCAATTGTGAATGAAACTTCAATTTGTGGCACTCCTCTTGGGGCTGGCTCAATTCCGTTTAAGTCAAATGTACCTAGTGCTTTATTGTCTTTTGCTAATTTTCTTTCACCTTGAAGAATGTGAATTGTTACAGATGTTTGATTATCTGCTGCAGTTGTAAAAGTTTTGGTTCTTGTGATAGGAATACGTGTATTTCTTTCAATTAATGGTGCAACAATTCCGTGTTCTGTTTCAATACCCAATGTTAAAGGAGTAACATCAACAAGTAAAATATCATTAATATCACCCGCTAAAACAGCACCTTGAATAGCAGCTCCCATTGCCACAACTTCATCAGGGTTAACTGATTTGTTTGGTTTTTTGCCTAATTTTGTTTCAACTAATGATTGAACAGCTGGCATTCTTGTTGAACCACCAACAAGTAAAACGTCACTAATATCAGCAATCGATAATTTAGCATCAGAAAGAGCTCTATCGATTGGTGATTTTGTTCTTTCTAATAAATGAGATGTCATTTGCTCAAATTCACTTCTTTTTAAAGAAGCTTCAACGTTAATTGGTGCTTGCCCTTCAATAAAAATTAAGAAAGGAAGTGAAATATTTGCCATCATTGATGAAGAAAGGTCAATTTTTGCTTTTTCAGCTGCTTGTTTTAGACGAGCCATCGCCATTTTATTTTCTCTAACGTTGTAATTGTGGTCTTTTTGAATTTTTTCAACTAGTCAATTAACTATTGCGTTATCTCAGTCATCGCCACCTAACTCATTATCACCGGCGGTTGACAGAACTTCGAATGTTCCATCAGCTAATTCTAAGATTGAAACGTCAAATGTTCCACCACCAAGGTCGAAAACTAAAACTTTTTTCTCTGAATCAGTTTTATCTAGACCAAAACTAAGTGCTGCGGCGGTAGGTTCATTTATTATTCTTAATACTTCAAGACCAGCAATTTTACCTGCTAATTTGGTTGATTCGCGTTGTGCGTTATTGAAATAAGCGGGAACAGTAATTACTGCTTTATCAACCTTGTGACCAATTTTTTCTTCTGCATATTTTTTTAGGTTAGCTAATATCATCGCAGAAATTTCTTCTGGTTTATATTCTTTTCCATTAGCTTTTACTGTTTTATTTGTACCCATTAGTCTTTTAATTGAAGCAATAGTGTCTGGGTTTGTTTCAATTTGGTTTTTTGCATTTTCACCAACGATTGTTTCGCCATCTTTGAAAGAAACAACAGATGGAGTAGTTCTTTTACCATTTAAGTTTTCAAGTACAACAGGAGTTCCATTATCAACAATAGAAACAACTGAGTTTGTTGTACCTAAGTCTATACCAATAATAATTTCTTTTGCCATAATAATTCCTTTCGAATGTTTCGATATATAAGTTAATTTTACCATAATTTAGCACTCAAACAATTAAACTGCTAATTTTTTATTTTTCGTTTTTTGCTTAAAATAAGTGTTATTAGTAAAAGTAGGTTATAAAAAATAATTCATATTAGTATAGTTTTATTAGAAATTTGCCAATCTGTAACAATATTTATTGATAAAAAGTTGGCAATATTAATTAATCAGTCAAGAGCAAAATATATTCAATGTAAAAAATGCGGGCTTCATCAAAATAAAATTGAAAAAAGATAGATAAATTCAAAGATTAAAGCAAAGAAAAATGAATAAATAATTCCTATTAAATTAATTTGTTTATTGAATTTTATTGACCACATAATCATAAAAATATACATAGTAATGCTTATTATAAGAAATTTTAAGAATGTATTTTTTAATTTGTAATTATTGAAAATTTTATTAATTAATATAGTAACAAGTGTTGCGGTATATGACAAAATGAAGCTTTCACTAATTATATTATTGAAATTAATTGTAAAAGTAACCAGGGCACATAGTGCAAGTGATTTAAAGCTATCTAAATTAAATTTTTTTCTAAAAATATAAAATAAATAGGCTCTAAGAACTGGAATGTAACTTGAAAGTGCACAAACATAGTAAAAAATAATTAAATTAGTAAGTATATTCAATAGTTTATATGCAAATTTGTTTTTTATTTTTTTGATAAGTCCAAATAATAAATTGAATAATATATCAATGTGAAATCCCGAAATAACAAGCAGGTGAACTATGTTGATTTGGGCGGATTTTTTAAGTATGTCTCTTGAATGAGTGTTTTGACCAAAAACAATCATTTTTCAATATTTTTGGAATAATTCACTACCTCTAGAAGCTAAATTTTCAATTAAATTATAGAATGAATAATTAGCTGAATAAATGCGGGTTACTACTGCTTTATTTATTATATTTGTTACATTATTTGCAATATGAAAATTATTTATATTTTCTAATGCGTCTATATTCCCTTTAATTTCGACACTTTGACCAACCTGAAGTGGATTTGCAGTAACATATTTGTTCAAATAAATTAAAAAATTATTGTTTTTTACATTTACTATGGCATATTTTTCTCCTGCTTTAACCACATATGCTTTCATTTCATAATGACCTAACTCGATTTGTTGAGGTTTATCAATAAATTTTTTAATAAAATAAAAGCTAGCAATAATTAAAATTAAAATTATTTTTTTAGGAAAAAAAGCAAAAATAAATAGACATTTTAATATGTATAAAAATATCCAAAAGTATTGAGTTTCAAGGTTTTTGGTCAATGCTAAATGTAATATTAGCGGGCTTAAAATGACTAATATGTTAGTTATATTATTAATATATTTTGTAATTTTTTTAGAGTTGCTTGGCCAACGCCTTTTAATGATTCTAAGTGCTGTCACGTTATTGATTCATTGTCTTTTCTTAGTTTTAATACTTTTTGTGCAGTTGATTTAGTTATCCCGTATAAAGTTAATTGATTTATATTATTTAATTCTTTTCAATTTAAAAATGCCCCTTTATTCAAGTCATAAGGGATATAGATTTCAGTATTTTTAGCATTTTTGAATCAAAATCTAGTTTGCTTAAATTTGCATTATGTTTAGGGCCTGCTCTTTTTAAAATTGAATACAATTTTTCACCAAAATTAACCTCTAATTCACCTGGATTATTAACTGCGCCATAAATTTTTATTTTCAAGGTTTTTGACTTGTTTGCAGATTTTAAATATGTCCCTCTTTGGTCCAAGGTTAAAGAAAGCGATATGCTAAATAACCCAACCGCCAATAATCCGCCTAATACTCACACTTTTTTCTTCATCGCTAAAAATTATGCAACATGATAAATTTTGCTCAAAAAAGGAAAAAAATATGAAAAAAGCCTTGATTTTACAAGGCTTTGGATTAGAAAATTAAAGTTTTAGCTAATCCTTTATTAGTAAATACATATGACGTGTTTCCGTTAAACACTACATCAACTAATTCTGGGTAGTCTATAAATGGGTTTCGATTTTTTTGGTGTTTGTAAATTCCGTTATTTCTGTCTAAATCAAATTGTGAAATTGGATCTAGATAGTGTCATTTAAGCATTGTTTTTAAGAAATTTTTATTGATTTTGTTGCCTTGGTCAAAAAATCTTTGCGCTGGCTGATTGTGTCTGATGTTTTTGTCTTTATAAGTTAGGGCAAAGTATAAAAACGCTCTTGCAATATCGCCTTTGAATTCATCATTTGGCTCAACAACTTGCCCGCCATCTTCGACTCCCGCACCAAGTTTTGTACCATTGCTTGAAATTGTTCTGCCATTTTTAACTTCGCCGAATGGAAAGTTGCTATGAAGTGCGTTTACTTGTTTATCAGAAGGTCAAACGTGGTGTGCGTCATTTTTCATTGGTGCCGCTCTATTGAATCATGACTGAGCAACTAAGTGCTCTCTGTTCATTCCCGAACCTTCTCTATTTCCTGTATCTGAATATTTACCAAATTCAAAGTTATATTTGTCGTTTCCATTCGGAATTTCAGTGTATATGTCAAGAACGCTACCATCATTTTCATAGTATTTATCTACAAATGAATCACGATATGTAGTGTGTAATTGATCATAGCCCCCTGTTTTGTCTCTATGCGCTTTTTGAATTTTGAAAAGTTCGTCAATTAATGCTTGACCACTTTTGCCTTCTAATGATGCATAAAAGTTGCTATTTGTATATTCAACTTGTTTTGCTTCATTGATTGATTTTGCAACAATTTTAGAGCTTTTTTCATGTTTTGGATTAATTTCAACATTGCTTATTGAAGTGCTGCCTTGGTCATTATTTGGATCTTGGTCTACTGGAAAATCGTCTTGATGAGTTTCAATTCCATTTGGATTTTTTTCAAGTTTAAATACTGAAGTATAAACATTTTCACTAACGTAAGGCGGTTTATTTTTGCCATTGTATTTAGTAACTTTGTAATAAATGGTTAGTTCATTTTCATTAATTTTAAAATCAATTAAATCATTTGTCTTTTTATCGCCTTGTTTCATTGACTGGTTAGCATAATTGAATTCACCTTGATCTCTAAGTCTAAAAATAAGCTTAGCAGCAGCTCACCCGTCTTTGCCTTTTGGCTTTTCTGGAGCATAAATAATACCTTTTTTAGAGAAAGCAAAAAATAATTTATTTGTTTTTAAAATTTCAAGAACATTTCCTTTAAAACCTTCAACAAGAATTAATCCTTGATTCTGTTTTTCAGCAATTTCAGCAAATTTAGGGTCTTTGCTTCTTAAATTTGGTTCACTTTGAATAGTTTGAGTTTTTGAAGGTTGCTTTGTCTTTTTAGTAACTTGTGCAGTGTTTGTAGTTCCTGTTGAGCCTGTATTATTTTGAGGATTATTTTCTGGGATTGTTACTTGTTTTTCGGGATTTTTTGTTTGTTCAACTTTTTTACATGATATTGAAACAATGCTTGTTGAAATAATAGCAATGGGACTAATTGCCAGCATTAATTTAAATTTGTTCATTAATCTCCTAGGAATTTGAAATTTAAAAAATTCTTTCTTTAATTATATTAAAAAATCATTTAACTTATTTTTTACACGTTTTCAGACAGATTAATTGAATAAAAATAATGGAAATATTATGAAATAATAGTTGAATATAGGTTTAATAAAACGGAAAATAAAAAAACTCAGAGCACTGAGTTTGATTGATTATTTACCGTTTTTTGAAATTTCAACAAGGTTTGAAAATACTTTAGGTTCGTTGATTGCTAACTCTGAAAGCATTTTTCTGTTGATTGTAATGTTTGCTTTTTTAAGTCCGTTAATAAATTGTGAATATGAAACGCCTTCTGCTCTAGTAGCAGCATTAATACGAGCGATTCATAGTTTTCTAAAGTTACGTTTTACTTGTTTACGGTCTCTAAATGCATATGTTCAAGATTTAACAACTGCTTGTTTAGCAACTTTGTAACCTATTGATTTGTGTCCAAAATATCCTTTAGCTAATTTTAGTCATTTTTTTCTTCTAGCTCTTGTAACTGTTCCGCCTTTAACTCTCATAATTTCCTTCTTCCTTTATTGTGAATTGTGAATAAAATCTATTAAAATAGACCTTTAAATCTTTTGATGTCAGATGCGTGCATTTGAACAGATTTACGTGCTTGACGTTTTTGTTTTGTGGTTTTATTTTGGGCTAGATGTGAACGGTATGCTTGCTCTCTTAAAACCTTACCTGTACCAGTAATTTTGATACGTTTTTTTAGAGCGCTTTTTGTCTTCATTTTAGGCATATTGACTCCTTTATTCTTTGTCGTTTTCATCAGAATCTGACTCAGAATTATTTTGTTCTGTGTTTTTATCTACTATGTTGTTTTCCTTTTTGTATTTAGCAACTTTAATTTTATTTGGTTGTAAATAAAAGTCAAGGAATTTACCGTTAATTAATGTTGCTTCTTTAGTGATTTCCGCTATATCCTCAAGTAAAGCATAGAATCTATTTAATGTGTCATGACCTAATTCTGGTCTAGCAGCTTCTCTACCACGGAATTTTAAACTAACTTTTAGTCTATCTCCGTCAAGTAAAAATTCTCTAGCTTTTCTTGCTTTAGTTTTTAAATCATGTTCGCCAATCATAACTGTCAAACGAATTTGACGGTTTTGAATTACGGTTTGCTTTTCTTTAGCGGCTTTTTGTTTTTTCTTTCTTTCATACTTGAATTTGCCATAATCTAGAATTCTGGCAATTGGTTTTGGTTCTACACTAATCAAAACCAAGTCCATTCTGTACTCTCTAGCAATCTCGATTGCTTCGCGAGTTGGTGTAACGCCAATTTTGTCCCCTTCAGGTCCAATTAAAAAGACTTTTGAAAAAGGGATATTGCCGTTAATCATGTGTTCAGCTGCTGGCTTTTTATTTTTAGTATTTGTTGGTTGAATAATTAACTCCTTAAATAATAGATAAATGTAAAAATAAAAGTGGTATCCCACTTCTAAACTACGATCAAAAGAGATTTTAATTGTAGCTAGAAACCCAAGGCTATGGCCATCAGGTGAGATGTTATCTACTTTCTGCAATTAAATATTGCTTTTATATTTTAACACTTTTATTAAATATTTTATAAAATTAATTATTTTGCGTATACCAATAAAAAAACAATTGAATTAGTAAAATTAAATAACGAAACTTACTATTATTTTTTCTGCTTTTTTGATTATTTTGTATCCAAATTCATCGCTATGTTCATCTAAATATTTTATAACTTGGTGATATAATTCATTATCTTCATTGTCGATAAATTTTACTTCAACTTCATTAGCACCCTTTTCTCAGGCATCATCTAATTCAAGTTCAAAATTACAAATTGCTTGTTTGATGTTTTGGTAGTTTCCTAAAATTATTTCAATCATATTTCTCCTTTATCATTTTTTACATAAAATTCAGGCAATTATTCTTTTAATTCTGCTTGCTGTATAGCGTTTTGATACACAAGCATTAACAAAAGAATTATAATCAGGCTGATTAGCATTTTTTAGTAATAAATTTTCAATGCCTTCAGAAACCAGTTTTACCTTTTTCAATTTATTTATGTTTGTATTGGTCAAAATCTTAATAAATTTTTTATAGTATTTGTCAATAAAGCGTGGGCGCTTTATTTTCATTGGCGAAAATTGCGATATTGATTCATTATTGCGTAATTTATTGCGTAATAATGATGCTGAGGCATAATTTTCGGTTGTTGTTTCACTGTGAAAAGCAACATTTCTCTCTATTGAGTAAGGAGTGATATTGTAGTCATTAAAAATTATTGTTTTTATATACTCAAAACCCAAAATATCATTAGGCATAGTAAAGTTTTTTCCTGTTAATTCTTGCAATGCACAGCTAAAAGCTTTAGGATATGCTAATTTCTCTTTACGAATATATTTACGAATGATTTGGTCAAAATTTTGTTGGTTTTGTTTAAGAGTTTTGGCAATAAAAATCATTTGCTCAATATTATTGGATTCAGAACCAAAAACAATTTTATCAACTCCCGCTTTATATAATTTCTTAATTGCGTTTTGAGCAAAGATATGGGCGGCTTGAACACTTTGTTTAAAGTTTAACTTCAAAACTTTATTTACTCCATATTTTTTTGCTATTGCTTTGCGTTTAGCAAAGCTAGTGATGGTTAATTCGCCCCGCTGACTGAATTTATCAGTCATTACAACAATAATTTTCTCGTTAGGAAAATTTTCTTTTATTCAATTTAACTGGCGAATATGACCATTGTGAAATGGGTTATATTCTGCGACAATTCCAATAGCCATATTACTCCTTTTATTTATTAATTTTAAATAAAAAATCAATCTAAAAAAGCAATTAAAAAATATTGTTAAATATCCTTATTTTTTCAATGAACTTATTGTATGAAAGTTTGTGTTGTAGCACTAAACATCATCAATTTGTTCATTAATTTATAATGATTTTTTTGTGATTTGATTCCCAAAACTTCTAAAAATAAAAAGTTTTGTGCTTAGACTCCCAAAACTTCTAAAAATAAAAAGTTTTGTGCTTAGACTCCCAAAACTTTTAAATAAAAAAGTGGTTTACAACATAAATATTAATGATAAATATGGTTAAAGATGATATACATTTAAAATCAGCGTAAGTTAGAAAAGCCAAAAAACATTAAAATATGCTTTTAGAAAAGATGTTTGCGGACGAAAAAACACTAAAACCAGCTATTAGATTTAAAGAATTTACTAACGCTTGAGAACAGAGAAGGTTGGGAGATATGTGCATTATTTCGACTGGTAAACTCGATGCAAATGCAATGGATAAAGGCGGAAAATATAATTTTTATACCTCTGGTGTTGAAATTTATAAAATAAATAGGTTTGCTTTTTCAGGTGAAGCAATAACGATTGCTGGTAATGGAGCAAATGTTGGATATATGCATTTAGCAGAAGGACAATTCAACGCGTATCAAAGAACATATGTTTTACAGGCGTTTTCGGAAAATAGAATATTTTTAAATTATGCAATTAAAAATGCATTAAATAAAAAGATACAAGAAGAAGTTAGAGGTTCGGGTATACCTTACATTGTTTTAGATATGCTGAACAGTTTGAACCTTAATATTTCATCGAAAAATGAACAACAAAAAATCTCTAACACATTCTTAAATTTAGACTCCCTAATCACCCTTCATCAGCGTAAGTTAGAAAAGCTAAAAAACATTAAAAATATGCTTTTAGAAAAGATGTTTGTAAATGCATAAATCATTAAAACCAGCCATTAGATTCAAAGAATTTACTAACGATTGAGAACAGAGAAGGTTGGGAGATTTTCTATTTGATCCGCCCCTGGAAAAAGTCGAAGTAGAAGATGAAAATGACTTAATAACTATTGGACTAAATTTAACTGGTATTAGAATTGGCGGCAATAGAAATAAGTTTTCATTTGGTGCAACACAATACTATAAAAGGCTTGCGGGACAATTAATTTATGGAAAGCAAAACTTTTTTAATGGTTCAATTGCACTAATAAGCCCAATTTATAGCGGAAAATGTACATCTGGTGATGTTCCATCATTCAATATAGAAAATATAAATAAATATTTTTTATATCAGTTTATTGCTAGACCAGACTATTACAAATCTAAAGAATCATATTCTATCGGAACTGGTTCTAAGAGAATTCACCAATCAGAAATTAAAAAATTTCAAATAACAAGCCCAATTTCATTAATAGAACAAGAAAAAATTTCGGACACTTTTATTGAATTAGACTCCCTAATCACCCTTCATCAGCGTAAGTTAGAAAAGCTAAAAAACATTAAAAATATGCTCTTAGAAAAGATGTTTGCAGACGAAAAAAACCTTAAACCAGCCATTAGATTCAAAGAATTTACTAACGATTGAGAACAACACAAGTTTAATGAATTACTAATTAAAATAGTTGATAAAGGTCATCCAAATATGCCAACTTTAACCGCTTCTGTAACTGGAGATGTATTTCGCAGAATCGATACAGGGTATACTGTAAGCGTATCAAATGCAAGTTTAATGAACTATGTTCGAGTTTTAAAAAATGATTTCATACTTCACCTCTCATCTTTTAGAAGTGGTTTAGCATTCTCAGATTTTGATGGTATTACTTCACCAGCATACATAGTTTTAAGGCTAATTGGTCAAAATGTTAATAACCCAAAATACTGAAAACACTTTTTTAGAACTGAAGCATTTATAAAATCATTAGTTCCATTCACATACGGATTAAGAGTTGGTAAAACAATTAATCTTGATGAGTTAAATTATTCAATACTTAATGCTCCGTCATTTAAAGAGCAAACAAAAATTGCTTCATTATTAGAGTCAATTTTTAGCTCAATCACCCTTCATCAGCGTAAGCATTATTATTGATTTTTTTCATTTTTATACATAAAAAAGTATTTATTTATATGGGTGTAGAAAGGTAAAATGAAAAAATCAGAAATACTTTTATATAAATATTTTCAAAATTGAATTGATGTATATAAAAAAGGTTCAATAAGAAAAATAAGTTTTAAAAAATATCAATTGACATTAGATTGGATAATTAAAATTGCTAGAGATGTACGTTTGTGCGATTTGGATAGAACTTTATATCAACGCATACTTAATGAGTATGCACTAACTCATGAAAGACAAACTACAATGGATTTTCATCATCATTTAAAAAGTTGTTTATTAGATGCTTTTGATGATGGATATTTGACTAATGATCCTACTCGTAAAGTGGTAATTAAAGGTAAAAATCCTCGTAAGAAAAAAGTTAAATATTTGAGTCAATTTGAATTGCAATTATTAGTTAAAAATTTAAAATTAAAAGACTTTATCAATATGGATTGACTTATTTTATTGATAGCTAAAACAGGTTTAAGATATTCAGAAGCATTGGCACTTACACCACAAGACTTTGATTTTGCAAAGCAAACTCTAAATGTGTCAAAAACTTGGGATTATAAAGAGCAGGGTGGCTTTCTGCCAACCAAAAACAAGTCTAGTATAAGAAAAATCCAACTTGACTGAATGACAGTAAGTCAATTTTCTGGAATCATTAAAAATATGCCTGAAAATGAACCGATTTTTGTCACTAAAGAGCGTATTTATAACTCAACTATTAATGATGTATTAATGCGCCGTTGCAATGCGGCAGGCATTCCTGTTATTAGTGTGCATGGTTTGCGCCATACTCATGCTTCATTATTGCTTTATGCTGGAGTTTCTATTGCTTCAGTAGCTAAGCGTTTAGGTCATGCTAGTATGAACACCACCGAGAAAGTTTATTTACATATTATTAATGAATTAGAAAACAAAGATGTTGACTTAGTAATGAGATCGATATCACTACTTAATTAAAAAATTATTATTACACCCATAAAAAACAAAAAGCCACTTTTGTGGCTATTTTTTGTCTTTTTGTTCTTCGATTCATTTTTCAACAAACGAAATAAAGTCTGCTGGCAGAGCTTTTTTTGGTTTTCTATTTAGTTTTAGTGCAAATTTTTCCCTTATTTCATTTGTATATGATTTTTCACATAAATCATGCAATCTATTATTAACATTGATTGGTTCAGTTGAGTTAATGATTTTATTAATAGCTTTAGAATCAAAGTTTCACTCGTTGCAAAATTCTTTTAGAATTTCACTCTCGATATTTAAAATAGCTTCAGTAAATTCTTCATTAATGTCTAGATAATCTCAGTTTTTTTGATTATTAAAATATGGTTCTAAAATTCGCAATAATATTTCTTGGTGTTCAGCTGTAAAACTTGCAATTGCATGCACGATGCGTTCTCTTGTGCGATCTAATTTGATAATATCATTAAGTTTAGCTAAATTTAATGGAATTTTTTCCCGATAAGGGCTATATTCTGTTGATAAATTTTGCAATTCTAGAGGATCTGATTCATCTTTAGTGCCAGAAGCGTGATTTTCTTTTTGATGTTCTTTCAAATAGCGAGTTATATCCTCGTTTCTAGCAACTAACGCATCAAAATCATGTTCTGTATATGTTATAGTACTACAAATGTCATTAGGATTTTTTGCTCTTTCTCAACTAAAGCCCATAATCTTAGCTGCTCTTACATCATTAATAATTTTATTTATTAATTTATTAGCTTTTCTCATGTTTTCTGTGTATTGCAAATTATTATTGTGTTGTTCGGGGTAAATTGAGCCAAATCAGGTGTGTTTACTATACATTAAGAAAAATTTTTTTACTTCTGCAAATGTATTATTGATGCTTAATAGACGATCTTCAAAACTTGTAGTAAGTATTGATTCAATATTTATATCTGCATACTTGCTTAGAGCTTTATCAAGGTTGTAGTTCATTGTGTTGGGTTGACGATAGAATATTACATTACCAAAATCCTTGCCAGGAAGTGTTCTGTTAGTTCTTGAAATAGCTTGAATTAAATGCTCATAAGTCATAACCTTGTCAAAATAAATTGTATTAATATATTTAGAGTCAAAACCAGTTAGCATCTGGTTAACTACAATTAAAAGTTGCAATTTATCTTTATTTTCAATGTTATTAAAATTACCTTTTCGTGATAATCTTTTTGATAAATCTTGCTTAAATTGAGCACTATCATTCACATTTATTACTTTGCTAAAATCATTGTTATATCTATTAATGATATTATTAATAGCATCTGCTTTGTATTCAGTTTTTGTTAACTCTTCTTCGCGGTCAAGGCTTTGGTCAAAAAGAGCAGTAAATTTAAAGTCTTTGTATTTTTCATTATTATCACAAGCCTCTGCAAATAATTCAAAATACTCAATAGCATCTGGAATGCTTTTAACAGCAAATATAGCACTATAGCGTTTATCGTCTAAAAAGTATTCTTGAGTGTTTAATATATCCTCAACAATCAATTTTTTAAAGCGTTTATCATCATAGTACCCACCCCTCAATAAATCATCTTCATAATCTCGATTAATTTTTTTATCATCGTTATTAAGGTCTCTAAAATGACTTAATTTATCTACTATTTTGCTAATTTTGTCAGTATACAAACCTTTTTTAACGAATTTTATAGCACTTTCTTTAATGTTTTTTATAGCACTTTCAATGTATTTAGTAAATATATTATATTCAATATTAAAGTCTAATATCTTTTTATCTTGAATACCATTCTTTAATGTGTAGCTGTGTAAGAGTTCACCAAAAATATCTTTAGTTTCAAGACCATTTTTTGAGTTTTCTTTACCAAGTGGTGTGCCAGTAAAACCAATTAAAGCAGCATTAGGGAATGTTTCGTTGATATTTTTAATCATTTCACCTGATGTGCTTCTGTGTGCTTCGTCAAAAATAAAGACAATTTTTTGTGAAGCCGCTCTGTTTATTTCTCTTTCTGAAAAGTTTTTTGTATTTACTCTAGATTGTTTTTGGATTGAACCAACAATTATAGTGTTCATTAAATTTTCTTTTTTTATTAAAGAAATAAGGTCATCAGTTGATGAAGCTATTTCAACATTGACTTTTCCGCCTTTAAAACTGCTAAATTCGCTAAAACTTTGTGTCCCTAATTCGGTTCTGTCAACTACAAAAACAACTGTATCAGCAATATTTCATTCAAGTAATAATTGCGATAATTTAAAACTAGTTAGAGTTTTTCCAGAACCTGTTGAGTGTCAAATATGACCAACTTTTGCACATCCAGAACGATTTGGGTCAAAGAAAATTTTTTTATCCGTTCTAAACTTTCTTTCAATTTTATCAATTGCATGAAATTGATAGCTTCTTAAAATTAATGGATTAATCTCATTTTCTTGGCAAACTGTAAAGTCAGCAATAAGTCGGTGTGCCATTGGAATTGATAGAAAATGTTTGACAACATCTCTTCAATCTCTTAAAACATTGTTTCGGTCATCGTGTCAATAACTAAATGATTGTTCATTAATAAATTGACCAGAATGATCTGTTGGCATATATTTCATTTCTTCAGGATTCATAGCAACACTAACTTGAACTAGTTTTAAAATTTCGTCAAAACCACCTGAATTAATGTAGTTAGAAATTTGGGTTATTGATTTTGATATACTAATTCCTTTTGCCTTTAATTCAATATGGAATAAAGGCAAACCATTAATTAATAAAATAACATCAGCTCTATGCTTGCGGTTAACTGCTTTTCAAGGCAGCTCTACTTCTTTGGCAATTTGATAAATTGAATCACCAGCATTAATCTCTTTTCTACTGAAGATTTTTAAATATATTTCCTTGCCATATTTTTCTGTATCTTTTTTATTATCTCTTTTAATAGCAATTGTTTCGCTATTTATTAATTTATTAGCAGCTGCTGTGCTATTACATTGTTTAATTTTCTCTTTTAATTGCTCTTTTTCGCCATCTGTAAGGTCAATGTTATTTAATCTATCCTTATTATTGCGATAAACAATTTTAAAAAAGTTATTTCACAAATCTTCTATAGTGCATGATTCTAAAACTGGTTTAATTTCCCTGTTTATATTTCTTCAGCCGTTTTCTTGCAAGGCGTTGACTAAATCATTTTGAAATTTTCTTTCACTATCTTTATTTTCTATCATTTGTTTATTCTCCTTAGACAAACATTTTTATCAAGTTGCTGTTTAATGTTTTAAGATTTTTTAACTTATGCTGATGAAGGGTGATTGAGGTGTTTAAATTTAAAAATAAACTAGAGATTTTTTGTTGTTCATTAAAATCTGTTACCCAAAAATTCATGCTCATCAAATCATTGGAATTTAATTTTTTTCTATCAGAACCAACTAATATAGTTGATAAATCATTTGCGTTTATTAAGTACTTTAAAAACAATGTTGAATTATTTTTGTTAGATTTTAATACATGAGCATGATTATTAACTCAAATTTTGCCATTTACATATTGAACAGGATAGTTTTTTAAATCATTAGCGCCATCTTCAGCAACCAAAACGAACTCTCCATTATGTGTGTGTCCCTTTATATAGCCTTGAATTCCATTAGCTCCATAATATGGGGTGCTGCCCTTTTCCCTCATATGTTCACTAATTGGAACACGCAGATTATCGTATCTATCGGCAATATCTCCCAACCTTCTCTGTTCTCAAGCGTTAGTAAATTCTTTGAATCTAATTGCTGGTTTAAGTAGTTTATGCATTTACAAACATCTTTTCTAAAAGCATATTTTTAATGTTTTTTAGCTTTTCTAACTTACGCTGATGAAGGGTGATTAGGGAGTCTAAATTTAAGAATGTGTTAGAGATTTTTTGTTGTTCATTTTTCGATGAAATATTAAGGTTCAAACTGTTCAGCATATCTAAAACAATGTAAGGTATACCCGAACCTCTAACTTCTTCTTGTATCTTTTTATTTAATGCATTTTTAATTGCATAATTTAAAAATATTCTATTTTCCGAAAACGCCTGTAAAACATATGTTCTTTGATACGCGTTGAATTGTCCTTCTGCTAAATGCATATATCCAACATTTGCTCCATTACCAGCAATCGTTATTGCTTCACCTGAAAAAGCAAACCTATTTATTTTATAAATTTCAACACCAGAGGTATAAAAATTATATTTTCCGCCTTTATCCATTGCATTTGCATCGAGTTTACCAGTCGAAATAATGCACATATCTCCCAACCTTCTCTGTTCTCAATCGTTAGTAAATTCTTTGAATCTAATGGCTGGTTTAAGGTTTTTTTCGTCTGCAAACATCTTTTCTAAGAGCATATTTTTAATGTTTTTTAGCTTTTCTAACTTACGCTGATGAAGGGTGATTGAGCTAAAAATTGACTCTAATAATGAAGCAATTTTTGTTTGCTCTTTAAATGACGGAGCATTAAGTATTGAATAATTTAACTCATCAAGATTAATTGTTTTACCAACTCTTAATCCGTATGTGAATGGAACTAATGATTTTATAAATGCTTCAGTTCTAAAAAAGTGTTTTCAGTATTTTGGGTTATTAACATTTTGACCAATTAGCCTTAAAACTATGTATGCTGGTGAAGTAATACCATCAAAATCTGAGAATGCTAAACCACTTCTAAAAGATGAGAGGTGAAGTATGAAATCATTTTTTAAAACTCGAACATAGTTCATTAAACTTGCATTTGATACGCTTACAGTATACCCTGTATCGATTCTGCGAAATACATCTCCAGTTACAGAAGCGGTTAAAGTTGGCATATTTGGATGACCTTTATCAACTATTTTAATTAGTAATTCATTAAACTTGTGTTGTTCTCAATCGTTAGTAAATTCTTTGAATCTAATGGCTGGTTTAAGTAGTTTATGCATTTACAAACATCTTTTCTAAAAGAATATTTTTAATGTTTTTTAGCTTTTCTAACTTACGCTGATGAAGGGTGATTGAGGTGTTTAAATTTAAAAATAAACTAGAGATTTTTTGTTGTTCATTAAAATCTGTTACCCAAAAATTCATGCTCATCAAATCATTGGAATTTAATTTTTTTCTATCAGAACCAACTAATATAGTTGATAAATCATTTGCGTTTATTAAGTACTTTAAAAACAATGTTGAATTATTTTTGTTAGATTTTAATACATGAGCATGATTATTAACTCAAATTTTGCCATTTACATATTGAACAGGATAGTTTTTTAAATCATTAGCGCCATCTTCAGCAACCAAAACGAACTCTCCATTATGTGTGTGTCCCTTTATATAGCCTTGAATTCCATTAGCTCCATAATATGGGGTGCTGCCCTTTTCCCTCATATGTTCACTAATTGGAACACGCAGATTATCGTATCTATCGGCAATATCTCCCAACCTTCTCTGTTCTCAAGCGTTAGTAAATTCCTTGAATCTAATGGCTGGTTTTAGTGTTTTTTCGTCTGCAAACATCTTTTCTAGAAGCATATTTTTAATGTTTTTTAGCTTTTCTAACTTACGCTGATGAAGGGTGATTGAGGTGTAAAATGATTGTAATATCTCAGAAATTTTGTTTTGTTCATTTATATTGGGATACTTAACTATTATTTCAGACATAACATTTGACATTAACTTTGGGTTATTTGTTTTATTAACGAACTTTTGAGTAATTTTTCCAATAGACTTTGAATAAAACAAGTTTGGTTTCATTAGTTTTTCAGATAATATCCCACAGACGTTTGTTGCATAAAAATAGCCTTTTCTGTAAAAAACGGTTCCTGCATTTGCTCCATCTGTAGTCCAAGTTATAGAGTTTTCGTGTAAATAACTATTGTTATAACCTAAAAGTCCATCATTTTCTGTTTGAGATGAGTAAACAGGGTAGATAAAATCACCAAATTTATATGGCTTCATTTCACCCTTACTCAATACATAACCGCGACTTATGTTAAATAGTTCGCCAACTCTTCGTTGTTCTCAAGCGTTAGTAAATTCTTTGAATCTAATTGCTGGTTTAAGTAGTTTATGCATTTACAAACATCTTTTCTAAAAGCATATTTTTAATGTTTTTTAGCTTTTCTAACTTACGCTGATGAAGGGTGATTGAGCTAAAAATTGACTCTAATAATGAAGCAATTTTTGTTTGCTCTTTAAATGACGGAGCATTAAGTATTGAATAATTTAACTCATCAAGATTAATTGTTTTACCAACTCTTAATCCGTATGTGAATGGAACTAATGATTTTATAAATGCTTCAGTTCTAAAAAAGTGTTTTCAGTATTTTGGGTTATTAACATTTTGACCAATTAGCCTTAAAACTATGTATGCTGGTGAAGTAATACCATCAAAATCTGAGAATGCTAAACCACTTCTAAAAGATGAGAGGTGAAGTATGAAATCATTTTTTAAAACTCGAACATAGTTCATTAAACTTGCATTTGATACGCTTACAGTATACCCTGTATCGATTCTGCGAAATACATCTCCAGTTACAGAAGCGGTTAAAGTTGGCATATTTGGATGACCTTTATCAACTATTTTAATTAGTAATTCATTAAACTTGTGTTGTTCTCAATCGTTAGTAAATTCTTTGAATCTAATGGCTGGTTTTAATGAGTTAGACATTATTTACCACCTAAAATACTAATAAGTTCATTAATAGCTTGCATATCACTTTCTTCACCGTTTAAGTCTTTTAATAATTCAACAAGTTTTTGTTCATTATCGTGAATTTGAGAATTAATATCACTTAAAGTGTATTTGTATTTATTTTCAAGGTTTTCAAATTTAGCGATGTAATCATCAATAATTTCTGTTCCTTGTTTACTTATTTGTTTCATTATTGGCTCTGACCATTTGTCTATTAATAGTGCAAAAACTTCATCTTTATTAAGCGAGGTATATTTTTCATATGATTCAATAACCAATGTTTGCTCTAAATTGCTTAGTGTTTTTCTTGCTTTTGTTTTTTGGTTAATTAAATCATTGATTTCTAAAATTTGAGATTCAAATGAATCAGCTTCAGGAGTTTCCTTGATACTTTTAGCATATTTTTGTAATTCTTTGGTATCTATTTTGCCTTCAATAAATATTGGTTCATTTTTCTCTGATTCATCAATTGAATCTTCAATTTCACTAATTCTTGATTCAATATCTGTTAATTCGTCTTTTAAATCTTTTATTTGGCTATTTTCGCTTGCAAAATATTTTTGGCAGATAAATTCATTGCTAAATAATTGTGAATTTCATTCAACAATTGAATTGTCTTTTTTTCTTTTGACATCTAAAATTTCAGAATCTTTTAAAAATTCATCAATGCTTAATTCATTATTTTCATAATATGATATTAATTCTAAATCGTCTTTGATTTTTTCAATATTGTTCATTAATATTTGGTAAATATCATATTTTTCAATGAATGCTAATTCTTCAATATTATTGAAAATATAGTCAATCAATTTATTTTCTAGATTATGTTTAATATTTTTTAAATTATCCAAATTGCCGCATGTATTTAGTAAATAATTATAAAAATCTTTAGCAATCTGTTTAAATTTCTCTAAATATGCTTTTATTTGTTCATTTTCAACAATCGAATTTCGAATTTCGCCATTTTCGTTGCTTAAAATTGAATAATAGCCTGGTTTAGCATCACTGAAAAGCGATTCTTTAACTGTTGGGAAATTATTTAAAAATTCTGAATACTTAGCAAGTTCATTTTCGCTTACGCCGCCATACATTGAAGAATATAAGTCGTGTGTTTCATCTTTTGAAAAGTTGTCAATATAGCGAGATATATTTAAGTTGTAGTCATTTTGCTCAATTTCTTCTAAAGAAACAATTCTTGAAAAGTTTTTAATTTCTCTACGGTTATTAACAGTGTCAACAATTTTACGAATGTGTTTTGCTTCCAGTTTATTATCTTTTCCATCTTTAACATAAAGTTGTGAGGCATCAATGAATTGAATATCGCTTGTTGGTTTTTGCTTTTTAATGACCATAATAATGGTTGAAATACCTGTGCCATAAAAGATATTAGCCGGCAAGCCAATAATTGTGTCAATTTGACCTTTTTTAATTAGCTGGGTTCTTATTTCTTTTTCACTGCCGCCTCTAAATAAAACACCATGTGGCAGCACAATTGTTAAAATTCCATCTGGGTCTAAGTGGTATAAATCATGTAAAAGAAACGCATAATCAGCTTTTGAAGAAGGAGCTACACCATAACTTTTGTAACGTTCGTCACTTTCTTTATTTACATTATTTCATTTTTGCGAGTATGGTGGATTAGAAACTACAGCGTCAACACTTTGGTAAATGTAATAACCATTGTTATCAAAAAATGGTCAATCTTGTTCTAGTGTATCTGCATTTCTAACATGAATATTAGCAGTATTAATCCCTTTCATTACCAAATTCATACGTGTTAAGTTAAATGTTTGTTTATTAAGTTCTTGTGCGTAATAAACAACTGGGCTTGAACTTTTTGAGTATTTTTTAAATGTTTCACCAATTGTTAAAAGTAGTGAACCAGAACCAGAAGTTGGGTCATAAACTTTAATTGTTTCACGGTCTTTTAAATGATAAGACACAATTTCTGCCATAAGTGTTGATACTTCATGTGGAGTGTAAAATTCACCACCTTTTTTACCCGCACTAGAAGCAAATTTACCAATTAAATATTCATAAACATAGCCTAAAACATCATAATTTTGATTTTCAGTTGGGATTTTTTGGATGTTTTCCATTAATTTTAGTAATTTTTCTGTTTGTTCATCCGAGTTAATTCCTAATTTACTTAATTCATTTTCAAAGACAAAAAATATACCTTCAAAAAGCTCACGACACCCATTAGTTATCGAACGAATAAATTCGTTAATTGCTTCTGACAGCACACTAACACTAAATTTATTTTTGTCTTTTGATTCTTGACTAGTTCATGTTTGGTATAAATTTTCATAGTAAATAAAATAACCACAGTCAGTGTTAATTCTATCTTTAATTGTTTGCATATGTTGGTGGTCATTTAAAGTTTCGGTTTGGTCAAAATCAATTTCTTCTCAGTTGATTTTGGCTGAAAAATATTTTAAGTCCGAGCGGTCAACACCTTGTTTAAGTAGCTCATCTTCTTGTTTTTTTGATAAAAATCGATAAAAAATCAAACCTAAAATATAGTTTTTATATTCATTAGCATCTAAATTGCCTCTTAATTTACTAGCCGAATCTCAAATAATTGCACCAAGTTCGTTTTTTGAAATAATCTTATTACCCATATTCTCTCCTTTATATTCATACTTAATATTTATATTATAATTAAGTTATTAATTTTATGCCTGCATAATTAGAAAATACGGGTATATTTTTAAATGGAATAATTTATATGAAGTTCCTGTCCAATTTGGAGCTTTTTTGTTTTTTATTTTAAAAATGATTGAAACAAAAAAGTCCAAGGCCCCACAATTAAATTTTTACCTTAATTTGTGTTCACTTGAACTTACAATCAAGCGATATATATATATATTTCTATTTCTCTTTTTCAACCTTTATTTATTTGTTATCTTCTAATCCTTTTTCTTATCTTTATCTTTCTTGTCTTTATCCTTAAAATCTTTAGAACTTACATCTTCTATGAGTTTCCCAAAATCAATGGCATTTTTTGAAGTTATGACAGACTTTCCAGTTTCATGTTCAATCTCTTTTCTAGCATTACCTGCTATACTTCCGCCACGTTTTGCAACTTTTTTATTTTCTTCTAAGCCTTGTGGATTTGCTGCATTCGCTATATCTTTTGTAGCTGCTTCTGCAAGCATATTTAAGATAATTTCGGTTGTTGTCATATTATCTCGTAAATTTTCTTTCTTTAAGCCTTTAAAGTCTTTGTACTCTCTTGTTGTCATACCAGACCAAGCTTTTGTGATTTCATTTGTAAGTATGGCATACTCTTTACCTTTTTCTACACCGTGGTCTTGCCATGTATCAGTAAGTTCTTTTCTAACTTGTATGGCTTGTAGCCTTTGATTAATCCATTCTCTGCTATAACCTTTTTTAAGATAGGTTTCTAAGGCTCTATCAATGGTAAGCTCGGGATCAATTATTTCATCAATTCTTTCTTTCCCAACTTCAGCAAGCCACATTTTAAATGGCTCTGCCTTTGGCGATGGTACAGATTGTATAATACGAAATATTCCTTGCATATCAGATACATCAGTATTTCTAAGCTTGCCATCTGTTGCTTCCATTTTCAACTGGCTACAAATTGTAGCCAATTCATTTCCTTCTTTTTTTAACCTTGTTTTTAAAACGCTCCAATACTTTCTAGCATTATCACTTTCAGTAAGAATGCCAATAATATCTACTACCGAAAAATATCATTCTTCTTTTTCATTATCCCAAATACTTCTTATTTTATTACCTTCAAATATTTTGATTTGATTATCCAAAAACATCTCTCCTTTATACCTAATATTTATATTATATTTATGTTATAGATTTTGTGCTTGCATAATTAGAAAATTAAAGTATATATTTACTAAAATAATTTAATTTTAAATTTTGGTTAATTGCAAAATTAATAATTAAAAATCAAAATGCCACTAAGCATTAAGCATTTTAAACTTAACTTACAATCAAATATAGAGGCTTATAAATTCTTATATTTTGGGGCTGACTCTGAAACTTGCGAGTGCTGATTTATTCTTTGGTGGTTATTTTTCATCTTTTTTATATTAAAAAATGCAAGCAATTTTGCTTGCATAACAAACTTAATTTTATAGGTTCTTATTTATTCAATCACAAACTAACAATTAATTATTACTTGCTTTCTAATTTTTTAATGTCACTATCATTAAGTTTTTCAAGTGATGTCAATTGTCTTCTTGCGAGTTTTCTAAGTTCTATCATTCTTTCTTTTTGATCCATACCTTTGCCAATAAGGATTGCATTAAAACTTTCCATATTGGCAAGAACTAATAATTCATTTAAGCTTGCATAATCTCTTATATTTCCTTTAAGTTCTGGATTTTCATCTCGTCACTCTCTAGCTGTTTTATTAAATAAGGCAACATTTAACATATCTGCTTCACTTGCATATTTATATGATAATTGTTCACTTGTTAAATCAGATAGCAGATATTCCTTGATAGCATCTGTATGAATTTTGTAGTTAATTTTAGAGATTTCACGATGTAAATTCCAATTAAGGGATAACTTAGAATTTTCATCCGACTTAAGTCTTTTATAGTCTTGGATTAAATATAGCTTAAATTCAGGAGATATCCATGAAGCAAATTCCATGGCTATATAAAAATGAGCATATGTTCCACCATATCTTCCAGCCTTTGAAACAATACCTATTGCATTTGTATTTTCAATCCATTTTTGTGGTGTCATTGTAAATCTATTAAGACCCGTGTCCATTTTAAACGTGTCGAATTGCACACGGTTAAAATTTTTATTATTTAATATCTCCCACAAACCTATAAATTCTAGTGTATTTCTATTTCTCATCCAATTCTGAATAACAAATCGTGGATCATCTTCGTTTTTATACCTTGCAATATCTGTTAGACTTATATAATCATTTTTAAAATCTTCTGTATAAATTTGTATTTCAAAACCCTTTGCCTCTAGTTTTTCTTTTTTTGTTTTTGCCAAAATATATCCCCTTTCTTTTTTCTTCTATGTACTGTTTAGAGTTATCTAAATTTTAAACAACTCTAAACAGCAAACCAGGGCAAAAACCAACACCAAAGTGTTAACTTTTTTGTTCTAGTTTATTGATTTAATTCTAATTTTTATATTTTCAACCATAAGGTTTAAATTTATCTAGTATGTTATTTAATTTAGATTCAGAATAATCTTTATCCATTAAAGCAGGACTTTTTATTCCGTCTATTTGTTCTATATTTTTTCATATAACTTTATAGTATTCGATATTCGGGTTGCTGTTTGAAAATGTATCTAGTGCTTCGTTTAGCGATGCTTTTTCAAGGTATTTTGTAAGGGGTAAAATTACTTGTTCATATTGTTTATATGCTCATACATAAGTATCTCTAAAATCGCCTTTATCAGTGCCAGGGAACACAAATAATTGCTCATCAATCGTTAAGCCCATAATATGCTCTAATTTTAGATATTCAAGTAATGCTTCGCCAAACTTTCTAATCACATCATATTTGGCAATTAGTTGCTCTTTAATTGTTTTGCTTTCGTCTTTAATATCATTAAGCATCATATCTAAATAATTTAAATATGCTTTTAATAAGTTATATTGCACACTCTGCATTAACACTGACTTTGCATTACCCATAATAAAGTAATCAATGAAATCCATTCCTAATTTAGGTATCGGATTTGATTTTGAACCCGGTTCTCCCTCTTTAGGATTTCTGCTATAAGCAACCTTAAAAGCAGGATCTTGCTCATAAAACAATTTTGAGAAAAGCAAATCTTTGTTATCTGGACTAAAAGTTGAATCAGTTGAATATTCTCTATCTAATTTTCAACGCAAATTATAGCCATTATAATAAATACCATTTTCCATAAAAATTAATTGTCGATTTGGGTCTTTTTCAAGTGGTGATGTCGAGTAATAAGAATCGTATTGATGTTCGGGTCAATTCTCTCCTTTTAAATGCCCCGCATTACGCGGATTTAGCGTTTTAAAGTCAAGCCATAATTTGGATTTATAAAAATCTAAATATTTTTTTAAATAAGTTTTATTTAGTATTTTTAAAGCAATATCAGTTGAGTTGCTATCGTCTGAATTACTTGTAGGTTCAACCTCTAATATTCCTTTAAGTTTTTTAATAAGTGTTTTTAGTTGCTCTTCGCTTGCTACGCTTTGCTCTTTATCAGATAATTTATAGCGTTTTATTAAATCAATATTTCTGATATAACGAGAAACATAACTTATATTAGGTACTCCTTGAATCGCTATTTCTTCCACTCAATAATCTTTAATTTTTGGTATTTTCTCTTTTATTTTTTGCGAATCATTTTCTAACACATCATTAGCATAGAACACTTCATTTTTATCAAAATCATCTTCTTTATTTAACTTAAATTTAAGTCCATTATATTCAAACACTTTTGTTTTATCAACTTCTTCAGTAGGTTTATTTTGCCCACTGCTTCCTTGATTATTTCCATTATCCGGTAATATAATCGCTCCATTTTTGCCAGATCCAACTTTCCCTCTGTTTTGCTTGTCAACAAACAATTGATAAATATTACAACTTGTCGCACATAATGGCAATAATGCTAATGGTGCTACACTTAACAATTTAATTTTTTTCATTTTTTACCCTAAAAGTTTTCATTACTTTGCATCTTTCTATTTCTATTATATCCCATTTATTCTTTGCCGCTATTTCTACAACTCATTGAACCGCCACGTCTCAATTTTTCGTTGCTCCTAAGGGCTTAGTATATTTACCTTTCCTTCCCCGAATTCTATAAAACGTTTTTTGTTTATCGCTTTTCATTTTTTCCTTTATTTATTAGTTATTACTATTAACTCCTTGTAAGTTTGCTACATCATCTAATAATTCATCAATTACATTGTTGATACTTTATTTTCTAAATTATTTAGTTCTTGATTTTGTATACGTTTTCCTCTTTATTTTTTTGTTAAAAATTAAATGCTATATTTTGTTAGACCTAATTTTTAATATCTTTTTAAATCCAAAAAATATTTTTTATAAGACAAGGAGAAGATTAAAATACAATAAAAAACATTTGAAATGAATATGATCTTATTAAAAAATTGTAATTAAAAAAATAGATAAAAAATAACAAATAGCACTATAAATAAGGCTTATGCATTATTTTTATTATTTGAAACTGGGAAACTCGGAAAGTTTTTAAAAATATTTAATTTAAATTTGTCAAAATAATTAAAGCATTACTCTATTTATAAATGCTTCTGCATCATTTGATGTTATATGGCTATATTTTTTAATGCAAAAATCAAACAAAGTGCTTGTCCAATTTGGAGCTTTTTTCTTTTTTAATTTTAAAAAATGATTGAAACAAAAAAGTTCAAGACCACACAATTAAATTTTTTTACCTTAATTTGTGTTGCACTTGAACTTTCAATCATGAATTCCAAGAAGCAAATTTAAATGCAATATCTTTATGTGTAAAAGTACCTCCATATCTCCCGCGTTTCACATATATTCCTTTTGCATTTGTTTTATTAATCCATTTTTAAGGCGATAATGTAAAGGTATTGCTACTTGCTTTAATTTTAAAGGAGTCGAATTCGACCCCTTTAAAATTAGGGATGTTAATAATCTCTTATAGACCAAGGAATTCAATTGTATCTCTTACCCTTAACCAGTTTTTAACTTTAACATAAATAAACTAATCTTTAGTAATAGTTCGAAAAATTTAGGTGGATTTCCACCTTTTTATTTCAATGTGTTGAAAAATATTTAATTTAAATTTGTGAAAATAATTAAAACATTACTCTATTTATAATGCTTCTTTTGCATTTTTGTTATATGGTTATATTTTTTAATGCTGTTATTCATGTGAAGCTCTTGTGCAATTTGAAGCTTTTTTTGTTTTAAAAAAATAATAGAAACAAAAAAAGTTCAAGACACACATTTTTTACCTTAATTTGTGTTGCACTTGAACATACAATAAAGCATATAGGCTTAAAATTCATATATTTTTGGATGAACTGGGGAACGTGGGACAACCATTATGCGATTAATTATATCTATTGATTACAAAAACAACCAGTCATTGTGGTACTAGCTGCTTGTTTAAATACAATATTTACAGTTTGTTCAAATATTTATAGATTTAGAAGATTAAAATCCATTTTTCTTTCTGTGAGATATAGATCATAAGCCATTATTGCGGGAATAAATCTTACTTGAACATTTTGTAGTCCAAGATTTTCTAGCATTTCAAGTTTTACTTCACCTTTATTTTCTATATAATCATTTTCTGAAGGTAGAAGAAAACAATTCTTAACCGCGGAAAACTCATGATCATTTATGAATTTTTGATAAGCTAATTGATATAAATATTGTTTTGTAATTGATTCTATTCCTGGTTGTCCACTTGGTGTAATTCCGTCTTCCAAATGTGCGTTATAATACTTTGCGTCAAATATAATAAATTCATAATTACCATCATTTTGAAAGATGGATACCAAATCTGGTATTAAAGTATTTTTCGCCTCTTTGCCTGTAATAGTTCACAAAGGCTTTTCAATTAAATCTATTAATTTTTTCTTTTTATCATAACCATCTTTTAAAAGCACTGGAAGGTTCAAAGCGCCCAAACTATTTTCCAATTGATTGTTCATAATGTGCGCACAAATCTTTTCCCAAACCAAATTGAAACTATTAGTCCCAAACAAAGATAAGCAATCAAGATTATAAAGACTACCTTTTTCGTTTATATAAGAATATATGGTCATTAAAACTAATTGTTTTCTCGTGTTAAACTGTACATTTAGTTCTTTTTCAATTCTATATAAAATATAATCTTCATCACCAAAATCATCTAATTTCTCATCAGAAAAATCTACTTCTGTGATTTCAAATAAATCAAGAAGATTAGCTTTCTTTAATTCTTCAGAAATCTTTGTTAGTATTCATTGATGAAGCCGAGTAAAATAATCAAATTCATTAGTAACTCTTTTGCGAGTGTGTAATTCTATATAATATGGTTTTTCATTTGATAAAACTGCAAATGATTCATTTATAGTTTTATCCCATAGAATTTCTCCTGTTCCATTGAATTCAACAATATCTTCTGTGCTTTTATAAATTCCATTTTCATAATAATCATTTAATAAAAACAAGATTACTGCTAAAAGATTAAACGAACTACTTTCACTACTATCATTAAACATTCTTATAGTTTGTTCTGAAGAATTGTATTTTTCAAGAACCTTTATTATTTGTTTTAGCTCGTTAGTAGGATTCTTAGTGCTTAACAAATACTTCGGATAACACTTAAGCACCCTACCTGCTACAACAATAACTCCAACAAAAGTAAATACATAAAAATATTCATTCTTGCCCACTTCAACATCGGATATCTCAATATCTTCATATAGTAGTTCATCCATGTTCTTTTGTTTATCAGAAGCTTTTACAGCTTTTAATACACCATATTCTTTTAACTTTCTAATTAATATTACGACTTCATCTTCATTACATTTCAAGATACTACAAAGTTCCTTTTGAGTATAACGTATTTGTTCTCTTATGAATTCGGAGATCATAGAAAAAGCCCCCCCCCCCCTAATTATTTGAGTTGTCATTTTCATGTTCAACATCTTCAATATCGCAATCCAATATAATATCAGCATTGAATATTCCAACACCTTTTTGTTCAAATTCTTTACAAATTTGAGAATATCTCGTGCTATCTTTTGAACACCCTTCAAATAGTTTTGATCGTTTTTGTTTGGCAGCATCCTCAAACAAGTACATAATGACTTTATTTTTAAATGCACTAATAAATTTTTCTCTATTAATTTCATCCCCTTGCTCTGGAATTATAATATCTTTAGAAAGAAAATACGGCCCTAATTGTTTATCCTCGTTGATTTTATTATCAGAAAGGAATTTGTTAATAGCTTTTCTCAATTTGTTCCACTCGACTTTTTGTGTCTTCTTATCGGAAAGCATAACATATTTTCCACGCAAAGCGTCATCACTGTCATCAATCCCTAGATATGTGAAATCCCATCTTCTTTTAAATGCAGTATCCATTGGAAATACACCTTGATCAGCACTGTTCATAGTAGCTCATATAAACATATTATTTGGAATCTTTATAGTCTCAAGATTTGATTCTTCGACTCCTAATTGTTCTGATAAATATCTTCTCATGTCATTAGTAGTCGCAATTTTATATTCACTTACACCTTTGCTATCTCTATCTAATAGCTGGAAAATGTCACCAAATACTGCAGCAACATTTGCGCGATTAATTTCTTCTATTAACAGTACAAAAGGTCTAGGATTATCAGTCATTGCATTTTTCAAAGCTTTAACAAGAACTCTCATAAATGGACCAGGAACGTATTCATACGAAATATCTTTTTTTCTAGATACTGGTTTAAATAAGTTTACATATGGTCTAATAGCTTTTCCATGATTTCGTTCTACACTATTATCACCAATGGCAGCAGATCCATCTACTTTTCTGGTAGTAAAGTTATCATCTGTGTATAAGCCTAATAATAACGGTAATCGAGTAAGTCCGTCTTCCTTAAATTTATCATACAATAAGTCATACTTTTCTTGAGCTGATTTACTTTTATCTGTTAATAGAGAAACAACATCTTTCTCTGTAATCTCTGTAAGATTTTCGAAAGAATTTTCAACCATTACAGGTTTATAAGCACCAACAAAGTTTGCATATGAGTAGTCTGGATGAAATGTTACTCTCTCATATTCATCTTCATTGTTTTCCCCTAAAAGCAGTTCCAAATCATTGTTTAGAGTATAACTTTTACCAGTACCCGGTGCTCCAAAGATAATGCGATTTGCAGGAATTAAACTATTATATGAAGTGCAAAACACATCTTCCATATCTTTTTTGTTTTCTTCATCTTGGCTGCGTTTATCCATTTCTAAAGATATATCTTCGTTTGAAAGGACTGTTTCCAACATATCACTCTCTATATATTGCACAAATTCATCTTTTGTGAATTTTGTATCTCCTAATATGTATTCTTTCTTCTTTTTATCATACAAAATATTCATATAATATCTCCAATTACAATTTTTGCAAAGCATTTTTGACAATATTCGTTCTACAAACTGAATACAGTCCAATGTTAGACATAAAATAATCTAATGAATCTATTTTTATTCTTAACTGGTCGTTTTTGGAATGGTTTTTCCCCCTTCTATTCACATTTAATTTAATATTTAAGCTTTCTATAATATCAATAATTAAATCTTGCCTATCATAATTTCTATCTACATCAATTGACAAATAATGAGCTGTTTTATCCCAAGAGGACCTTCCGTCAAAACACCCTTTAACAAATTCTCTTTTTATATCTTTTGAACTCATTTTTATATCTTTTACTTTTTGTGTCAAAATTGCAAGACATTCTTCAGTGTCAAGATCACTTTTTTCAATAAGAACAGTAAAACCATCTTTAGGGGAAATGGTGTGATCGGAAGTCTTATTTGATTTTAGTATAGGTTTATTTTTATTCATATCCTTATTTATTAATTGAAGAACACTTTTATAATGCTCAGCTAATTCGCTTTGTGTTACTTTACCATGGTTATGATTTACACACCCTAAAATATATTGTGTTTTTCCTAATTTCTTTTCTTTATATAAAGGATAAATTAACCCAAGCGTATAAGCTAAAGCTCTATTAATTTGACAAGATTTTAATTCTAATATATTCATCTTATATACCTTGTTTCTTAATCTATAGCATCAAATTTTTCTAATCTTTTTTTTGCAATTTGATAATAGTTTTCATCATATTCGACCCCAATGAAATTTCTATTATTAATAATAGCGGCTTCCCCAATGCTAGCACTCCCCATAAACGGGTCCATAATTGTATCCCCAGGATTTGTATGTATTTTAATTATGCTATCCATCACTTTAAGACTTTTTTGTGTAGGGTGAGCAAGTTTTTCTTTCCCAGATACCACACCACTTGTAAAAACGCTTCTAAGATAAGGAACACTATCTGGCTTATTAAATGTCCACTTTGAATTTTTTTTAACTGCTCATATTGCAAATTCCATGTCTTGAACATATCTTCGCTTTATATTTCTAGGCATTGGGTTGGATTTTTGCCAAATCAAAATATCTTTAACAACCATATTTGCCTGTTTGCTTTCAAGAACATCGATCAAATAACTTATATAACGGTATGAACAAAATATAATCATGCTACCATTCTTATTTAAAATATTTGCATACTTTGGAATCCAAGAATACAAATCAAATTTTCCACGATCTCATTCTCCAAAATCAACCCCTTTTCTTGGATTGTTCATAGTAACAAAATTATTATCCTTAGAAATATTGTATGGTGGATCAGTTATGATATGATCAACTTTTATACCTTTTTTTTGAAATTCTTTTATGCTTTTATAAGCATCATCATTATAAAGTTCTGTCATTTTTGTTCCTTTCATATGATTCTTTTATGTGTTCTCCTATCGCTTTAGCTAATAATGGTGGTACAGCATTCCCAATTTGTTTGCAAATTGATGTTTTCGGACCATAGAAAATAAAAGTGTCTGGAAAGCTTTGAATTCTTGCGGCTTCTCTAGGGGTGATGGCACGATTTAAAATAGGATGTGAATTTCTACCATTTGATGGAGTATCGAATCGGGTATCAATTGTAGGGCTTGGTTTATCCCAAACCAATCTTGACCAAGTTGTCATAAACTTTTGATTACCATGCATTTCTTTTGGCAAAAATCTTTTATCGCCCTCTGGTGGAATAAGAGATAATTTAGCTAATGCAATCTGTGAATGGTTTGTTGCTTTATGATTCCACAAAACTTCAGAATTGTTTCTTAATATTTCTTGATAGAAAGATTGTGAGTGATAAATATAACTTGTGCCATTTTTCCCTTCCCCAGAATTTAAATAAGCCAAATCTGAGATTGCATCTCTAACTGTAGTTTTTTTATCACCACAAGGTTGTGGTAACTTTATTCCATTCGGATTTAATGTTCCAATTATAATTGTTCTTTCTCTACTTTGCGGAACTCCAAAATCATGAGCATTTAAAATACCATGATTCAATGTATATCCTAAACTAGTAAATTTATCATATATCTGGCTTATGAAATATCCATTACTAGAAGTAATCATGTTTTTCACATTTTCAATTATGAATACTTCAGGTTTTATTTTTTTAACTATATCTACATACTCTAAAAATAAAAAATTTCTTGGATCATCTAAGCCAAGATTTTTCCCTTTTAAACTAAATCCTTGACAAGGAGGTCCGCCAACAATCATATTAATTCCAAATTGCTTTGAAGCTTTAATAATCTCATTTTTTACATCATCATTACATATATCTCCACAGATAGCTTTTGCATTTGGGAAATTCTTTTCAAATGTAGTTATTGCATTTTTGTCATAATCTAATGCGACTTTTGTTTCGAAACCGTAAATTTGATCTAATCCGCAAGAAAAACCGCCCGCGCCACAAAATAAATCTAAAATTTTAAATTTTTTCATTTACATCTCACTCAGCACTTTTCCACTTTTCACCCATTCATCGAGCTCTTCTTTTTTTAATTTTCATAAACGCCCAATTTTGTGTGCAGGTATTCCGTTATCTTTTTTTATCCATTCACGAATTGTAGTTGCTTTAACACCAAGGTACTCTGCAGCTTCATCCGTACTAATCCATTTATCTGTAATTTCTGTTTTCATAATCTGCCTCATAATTAAAATCAATCTTTCATATTATATAATATTCTCCTATTTCTCAATTGTTTATATCATTTTATATCGTTTTATATTGATTTATATTGGTTTATATTGTTTACAAATAAAAAACGGTATGGTATTTAAACCGTACCCGCAATTACTTATCATTCCGTTTTTCAAAAATCTTTTTTATCTTCTAATTTACTTTTATAAATTAAATTTATGCAACATAAAAATATATAATTTAATTAATTATTAAATATTGCATAATCTTATTACTCGATTTTATGCAACATTATATTGGCATATTTTGTTTTGTAAAGGATGTTTAAAATGAATAAGAAAAATAAAGAAATAAATATATCATATTCATCTGTTGAAGATTTTTACAATGATATTGAAATAAAAACAGCTGATTCTTTTGTTTTAAAACAACAAGCGCTAGAATTACTAAAACAATTCTTGCTGCAAAATGAATATTTGTATTTTGAGGCAAAGGGTGAACTTTATGGAATGCACCAAAACCCAATCTTTGGTTTTAAAACAAACAAGGATTCTAAAAAAGAATTTTTAAATAATTTTATTTTACATACTAAAAAAATAAATAATTTAAAAGGTAAATTTAATGTTGAAGATTTAGAAACTGCGATTAAAAAAGGTGTTTTGTCTGTAAAAGATTGAAAAAATGCTAGTTTTTGAGTTTGAGCCATCAAAAACAATCCCAAATATATGCAAAATACTCCAAAAGAGTTAACAAATGATAAAGAATTTTTATTGCGAATTATTGATAGAAGACCAGAAGTTTTAGAATATGTTTCTGATGAATTAAAAAGTGATAAAGAATTTATTTTGGCTGCACTTTTAATTGAATCTCAATGTTTAAAATATGCTTCAAAAGAATTAAAAACTGATAAAGAAGTTATTATTTGTGCTATTGATAGCCATACTAGATTTATAAATTCAGATTGATATCATTTATCAAAAGATGATACAGATATTATATTAAATGCTGTTAATGAAGATGCAAGCACAATTCAATATGCTTGCGATGAAATAAAAAATGACCGCAAGTTTATGTTGGATGCAATTGACTATAACATATATATACTTAAATATTTGCCAGAACATTTTAAAAATGATAAAGAATTAGTATTAAAAGCTATTAATATAGAGGGCTTAGCATTAGAGTTTGCTTCAAAAGAATTAAAAAATGATAAAGAAGTTGTTTTAAAAGCAATTGACAATTCGTTTGGCGAAGCTTTCGCATATGCTTCCAATAAGTTAAAAAGAGATAAAACTGTACTTTTACAAGCACTTAAATGAAATGAAGAGCTTTCTGAATTAATTCCTGAAGAACTAAAAATGACGGAGATATTATTTTAAAAGCTACAAATAATAATAAATACATTTGTAAAAAAATAAACTATTTAAAAAAATAGTTCGAAAAATTTAGGTGGATTTCCACCTTTTTATTTCAAGTTAACTGGCAATAATTAATTACTGAATAAGCTAAAAAAATTTTCTAATAAATGTTTTTTTAAATTTGAATATTATAAAAAATGTAATTAAATAGTAATGTAAAAATAACGAAAAATACTATAAAAAAGTCTTATTCGTTATTTTTATTACTTAAAAGTGGGAAACTATAAACTTTTGATAATCTAGAAAATATTGAGCAAAAAAGCACCTAATTGGCGCTTTAAATTGTTGTATTTAATATTATAAATAAGATAATTTTGATTTATTAAGAACTAATAATCTATAAATTTAAGGTGTTCAGGTTTTATATGGTGACTTGCGTCAGAATCTTTTTGAATTTCACTTGCTAAATTTTTAGATATATATTCTTCTTTGCTTGGAATATTTTCAATGTAAAGTGCGTCATTACCATTGATCCAGATTTTGAATTTTGTGTCAAATTCATCGTTTGATGCAAAAATTAAACCATCACTTAAGTAATCATAGCTGTTACCATTTTTTATTGCACCGCTTTGGTTTCATCCCTCATTACCATATCATTTAATTTCGAATTTTTTGTATTTTTCACGATAGTATGATTCGTCAATCGTGATTTTTGGATTACTTGCAGAAGAACCTTGTTCAAAATAAATTTTGGCAACTTTTGTTTTATAACCATTTCTATTATTATGTGGTACAGTTTCACTTGAAATTGACCAAATTCCATTACCAACTAAATGAATTATTTCATTTTTGAATAATTCATTGGCTATTGTTTTGATTGGCGATGAATTGATATTTTCTAGTTTTGATAGACTTTGCGCAAAAATTCTAAAATCTTCAAAATTTCTAGTTGAAATACATTTAATTTCTGTATCGAATTTTTTCAAAATATCTTTATGATATTCTTCTAAGTATTTATCATTAATTGATTGAGTTCTTGATTTTTCGCCAATGAATTCGATAGCTTTTTCAAGGTTGTTTATATAATAGCTTGAATTTACATTTGCGGTGTTGACTTTGGCGGCATAATCACTAACTAATCATTTACTGTTAATTCCCTTGTCTAATTTTTGCTCGTAATCCTTTATATTCCTGTCTAGATTATCGATGATTTTTTGGTTTAGGTTTTTCAATTCACTAAAGCTAACTTTTTCGTTTATTTTAATGAATTTATCCAATAATTTCTTGAAGTCTGCAATTGCTTTTATTAATTCGTTATTATTTACTTGGTATTTGGATAGTTCATCTTTAATTGCCTGCAGTGTTGCTTGATCATCGTTATTGATTAATTTATTTAGTAATTCACGTTTAGTATCAGCGTCAATATCCCCAACACTTTGTGCATTATTAATTTGATTTCTAATTTTTAATTTTTCATCATTTATTGCCGAAAGTTCTTCGTGTTTAATATTTGAATTCTCAAGTGAATTATTTTTTACATATTCTTCAGCACTTGTTTTTCCATTAGTTGAAATTAAATCAAGATCTTTGATTTTTTCAACTATATTTTGTTTATTTTGGTTATTTGTTTGAGCATTAGAAACTTGGTTTTCAATTTCTTGATCATCATTTGAATTATCTATATTTGTTTTAAAATCTTGTTTTTCATCTTCTGATAAATATTCTAATTTATCAATTTTTTCTTTTGCAATTTGTTTAGAATGTAAATTAACTGTTGGTTGAGTGGAACTTGTATTAGCAAAGGAATTTGAAGTATTTGAAGTATTTGAAGTATTTGAATTACTTTCATTTAATTCGTTTGCTTCTTGAACAATATTATTTATTTGCTCTTTATTGTTTGCTGAGTCAATTCTATTTATAAAGTTTTGTTTTTCACTATCAATATTTTGAAGTTCATTGATATTATTTTTTGCTTTATCTTTTTTTGTTTGAAGTTCGGCATTATCAAAAATTTCTTGTGCTTCATGTTTTCCGTTAGCGTTGATAATTTGTTTTTCTAATTGGCCTTTATCAATTGAATTAGAATCTAATTTTTTTATCTTATCTATTAGTTTTTGTTTTTCATTATTGATATCTTTGGCATTATTTTTAATTTGCTCTAATTCTTGTTTTGAATTCTCATTATGAACGTTAATTTTGTTAACATCATTAATAAAATTATTAACCTCTTTTTCAGATAAATTTTTATTTTTTAAAGAACTTATTTCTTGTTTTATTGATTCTTTATTTTTGTCTTCTTCAATAGCTTTTTGTGTATTTTGGTTAATTTTTGATTCGTCAAATTCATTAATTGTTAAATTTTTAAAAATATCTTTTTCATCTTTGTTTAAATTTTCAAGTTTTTCAATATTTTGTATAGATTCTTTTTTGGTGTTATTTAATTTAGTTGCTTTATCAAGCACTTTTTCAGGGGTTTTTTCTGGATTTTTTTCAATAGAATTTGATTCATAAATTTCATCTAATAATTTTTTCTTGTCTTCACTTGTTAATGAATCTAACTCATTGATTTTGTTTATTTTATGTTGCTTATCTTCATTTAATTTTTGTGCCTCATTAACAATTTCATTAACTTTTTCAATTGTATTGGCATTAATTATCTCTTTAACATAATCTTCTTTTTGCGAATTAGATAAGTTGTTAAATTCATTAACAATCTTAGATTTAGCATCTTGTTTGTGATTGTGCAAATCACTTAATTTTTTAGAAATAGTTGAAACTTGTTCTCGATTTAATGCTTCTTCAACTTCTTTTAGTGAGTTTTGCTTAAATTTACTGTTAAATAATTCATAAATTTCATTAATATCTTTTTTTACTTTTTCTTTTGAATTTGCTAATGAAATATCATTTTTAATTTTGCTTATTTCTTGCGGAGTAGTTGCATTTTCAATTTGATTTTTGAAAGCTTCATTTTGTTGGTTTGATAAATTAGTTGCACCTTTTAAATGACTTAATGCATCATTTTTTAATTTTTGTAATATAGCGTTTGCTAATGATTTTTCATTTTCAATTAGTTGAATAACTTTTGGTGAAGCTTCTTGATATTTGAATTTATCTATTTTGTTATTTAATTTTGGAATTTCAACATTTAATCGTTGATTTGAATTGTTGAATTCATCTGCTAAAACTTCAATATCATTAGTTGAATCAATTTTACTTTTAGATTCATTTTGTGATTGATTTAGTAAATTTAATTCATTATTGATTTCAGATTTAATATTGTTTATTTTAGATTTTAATTCATTGATTTTTTGCTCAGAATTTTCAATAACATCTTTTAATTTGTTATTGGTATTAGTAATTTCTTGTGGTAAAGGTTCTTTAATTGAATTAATGAAATTATGAGCATCTTTGGCTTTAATGTTATTCTTTTCAAAGTTTTTAGTAAATGGCTCAAGGATTGATAAATCATCATTTAAATTATTTGACTCTTCAATGTTTTTGTTCAAAATATTAATATGTTTGTTTAATTCATCTTGATAAGAATCATATTTTTGCTTATCGGTTTGGTTTTGAATTGTATTTATTAAGTTTTTTACTTTTTCTTCCGCTTTTTGAACTTCTTTGGCTTTTAAAACTAAATCATCAACATGAGATTCAGAATTCATTTCTTGTGCTTTTTGTTTTGCTTTTTTAAGTTCATTAGCGGCATTATGTAACTCTTGATTTGCTTGTTTTAGTCCAGGGAGGTTTATTTCAGAAGTTTTTTCAAGTTTTTCAATAGCCTCATCTGATGTTTTCTTAGCATTATCAACAATATTTTGGATTGTTTGGATGTTTAGTTTTAATTTTTCTTCAGATTCTTTTATTTTGTTTTCTAAATCTTTTATTGACGAACCAAAATTAGCAAGAGGTTGTTGAATGCTTTTGTATTGTTTATATTCGTTTTTATTCCATTCATTGAACTTTTGTTTGTATTTTTCAAGGGATTTTTTGCTTTTATCGATTGCTTTTTTCAATGTATCAACAGAGTTTTTGTTAGATTCAAGGGTTTGAATATCGGTATTTATTTGTTCTATAAGTTTGCCAATTTGCTCAACAATTTTTTGCTCTGAAATATGTTTCTTTGAGCTTATTACTGTTGAAAGCGTGGCAGAAGTTGTGCCGCATATTGTCAAAATAGCTGCTAGACCCAATAATGTGTTTCTCGTTTTCTTTCTCATAGAACCCCCCCACTAATCATTATTAAAATTTAGTTTTTTAAGGCAAATTTATTAATTTATTATATAAATTATAAATGATTAATTTAATATTATACCAGATTGATTGAAAAGGCAAAATTTAGAAATATGAGTGAATTTAAGTATTTTATTGAAAAATAAGACTAAATTTATACATGATCATTTATTTATCAATTTTGTATTCAATAGTTTTGAATTATTAAAAAATATTTTATAATAGTTTTGCAAATGCCCAAGTGGTGGAATGGTAGACACCGTAGACTCAAAATCTACTGGAGAAATCCGTGCAGGTTCAAGTCCTGTCTTGGGTACCATATGTAAATTCACCAAAAAAATGATGCCTCGCGCATCATTTTATATTGCTGAAATTTTTGCTCTCTTTTTGCGAATTAATCTTCAAATTGCGAATATGACTAAGGTTAAAGGAATTAAAATTGTAACAGCTACAACAACAAAATAAGTAATCATTAAAGCTTTATTTCTGTCTTTTTTGGCTTTGTTTATTTGTTCATGAATTTCGACGCTTTTTTCACCAAGAAAATCATCAAGGTCTGCTAAACGTTTTTTGTCAATTAAACACATTATTATATAGAAAACAATTAAAGCAACCAATGCAATAGTTAACAGTAAGCACAATAAACTAGTGTTAACAAAAGCTTGGTCCAATCATTTTCTAAGTTCTAAAATCATTTTAAAATTTGGTTCATATTCAACTTTTATGACATTGGTTTTATAAAGTCCATATACAATAGCTGTAAATAAACCAACATAAGTTAAAACGAATATTAGCGCTCATGTTAGATTAACACCTTTTAAAACAATTCTCCGATAGGCAAGGTGAAATGTACTGCTTGAAGTATTATCGCCACTATTAAGTGCTTCACGATATTTTTTTATTGTATTTTTTCATTGAGCGTTTTCAATTGTATTTATAGTACCAAAGGTAAAAAATAAAAATGCAACAATAGAACATAAAATAATATAACCAACAGAACCATTAGCAAATACACCAATTTTTAATGAAGCCAAAATTACAATAAGTAATGAAGCCATCATCAATGTATAACTAATTGTTAAATTGATAATTTTTATGTTTCTTTCAGTTCTAATTACTCTTCAAACACGCGGAGAAATTTGATTTTGGGGATCTTTTGCTATTTTCTTGTCTTCAATAGCACTATCACTATTTGACTTAACAATCTCGATTGTTGAAGTGTTGTTGATTGGTTTATAACTCATTTAGCCTCCTTTGTATTATTTTACATTAATTTAATTGTGTCTCGATTAATTATAGAATTATACAAATTAATATATAGAGAAATCACTTAAATGTCTTGAAAGGTAGTTAATTCTTTTGCCATTGTTATTAATTTTTGATAAAAATAAACTAAAAAATCATTGAAAATTTTGTTTTAATGTGTTAACTCTAATATTATTACACATACGGTTTTTATCCTTTTTATGTTGGCACTAAATTTAATTTTTGATTTTATAACATTGCATTAATCATTACAGTCTTAAACAAATTTGTTAATTAGTTAAAACAAAACAAAAAAATAAAAAATGGAAAAAGATGCAAAAGATTAATGCTAGCAATCAATAATATAAATAAATCATTTATACCTTATATATAATAAAAAAACGCATTTATGAAAACATTTTCACATAAAATAAAAAATACTTTGTTAAATGATTTTTTAGTGCTAAAATAATTGCGTTATGTTAAAAACTTATTCAATGAAACGTAATTCAAATATTAATGGAATGGCATACTGAGCTATTTCTAATTTGAGTTAACCTGTTTTATTTTGAATAAGGAAATAAAAATTTCAAAAGCAGGTTAAGACCTGCTTTTATAGATACTATAGAGGAGCTTTCCATAATAGTAAATAGTTTAGCAGGCATGCAAAGATGCTATTGAAAGGATAGGAAGGCCGAATCTTTAATTTGGGCACAAATTAAAGGTGGTAACAATTCATAACAGTTTGTTACTCTTTGGAAATCCATTGGCGCTATAGTCTACAATCTAATAAATCAATTATTATTTTGTAAGACTAGGCCAGTCTTACAAAATTTTTATTTCACGATGCTAAACATAACGTAAATTAAATTTATTCGAAAGGAAATTTATGAGAAAAAGATTTTATTTAGCACCGTTGGCTCTAGTAACATTATCTCCACTGGCTTTAGCGGCTGCTTGTGGTAAAGCTGATTTTGCACATGATGCAAAACAAAGAATAGTAAGAAGTGGAATTAACGCAAGTTATATTCCTAAAGAATTTGATAGAGATAAATCAAATGGTTATGGTGGTTGACAAGCTAGACATGAAGATTCACTTGCTTCACTATTAATTAGAAAAAAAACATATAACAAACCTGAATTGGTTAGAGAATTTGACCAAAAAACCAATAAAATAGTAACAAAAATTAAACAACCATCATTTTGAAAATATAAATTAGAACATGCTGCCAAAATTATTTTGATAGTTGATGGACATGCTAAAGAATATGATTCAGATGATGCGCAATTACTTCAACAACCTGACGCTGATGGCTACTACCATGAAGCTGTTATTAAAGGTGAATCAACAAATGCAAAAAGTATTAACTCTAAACAATTTGAAAAAGATTTAGAGAAAGCTACTAAATTACAAATTGAAGTTCGTAAAGGGACTAAATGAGTTGATGCACAAGGCAATCTTACAAAATATGATGTAGTTCCAGAAGACTGATACATTTCATGAATGAGAACTCAACTTTTAGGTAAAGCACAAAGAAAAAATGCAGCTAAAAATACAAGTGTTGACACAGAAGCGCTAGATACAGCTCTAAGAGAAATTGCTTCAAAAAACTCTTCATACTATGGCAAAGATTACCGTTACCCTAACGCATATTTATTTGGATTATATGGAGTAGAAATTAAAGATTTAAATGATAAATCTAAATTCTTAGAAGGCGACAAAATAACATTTAATAAAATTGCCACAGGTAAAGCATTCTTTGAATTATTGTTAGAAAACTTAACTTCATCTCAAGAATTTAGTGCTGCTCCTAGCCAATATATTACAGAAGTATCAAAACAAAAACAAATTCCAGCACTAGAGTCATACTCTGAAAAACAATTATCTAGTGAATCATTTGAAAAAATTAAAAATATTCCAACAGATAACATATTATCGCAAGCTGGCGTTTACTGATATGGATTTAACAGCAAAAACTTATTATATGCTAGTCCATTTATTTATAAAGGATACAACAGAGATACTCAAGAAGAAACATATGAAAAAAACCCTCACTATGTTGACCAAGAATGAGTTAAAGATCCAACAACTATTGAAAAACAAGTTCTTAGATACTTTGGTGCCGAAGCTAAAGTTGATCAATTAAAAGAAGTTTTATATGACGATTATCTAAAAGGTAGAATTGCTAGATTGGCTTGAACAATGGTTCCTGACAAACAAAAAACTTCAATTATTCAAAACCCTCAAAAATATGGCGTTCAATACAACCAGTCATTAAACAAATCATCACTGCAACTTGAACAAGTATTCGACCTTACACCAACTGTTGCATTACCTAATGAATTTTCTGAAGGTGTTCCTTTTAGCGTAGATAATCCAGATCACTTAAAAACAATAGTTGATCAGTTAACATACAATGATCATTTTGCTAAATTATTGTATGGCAAAACTAGAGAAGATATTGTTAAAGATGCAGTAAAAGGCGCTGACACACAACACTTCTACACAGGTAAAGGTTATGTATTTAGATCATTACTTTCTAGAGCAATTAACTATCAACATGTTGCAAGCTTTATAACAGAAGGTAAATCAAAAATGTATGTAGCTGCAATGGCGCCTGATGCTAAAATTGCTGGCAAGGATCAATCAACTGCTGCTAAAAAATCAATGCGTGACGCATATGAAGATATTAACACTACAACCTTTGTTAAATCAGACCTAACTAAATCAACATCTAAAACACCTGAAGATTATCGTAAAATTGTAACAACATCAGGTAGTGAATTAGAAAAACTAAAATCACCTCACTTTGCAGAAGTTAAAGCAGAAATCAAAAAATTACTAGACGATGCTAAAATTCCAGCGGATCAAAAAGTTGAATGACAATTAACATTTAGATGAGTTAACTGAACACCAGCTAAAATGCAAACTATTTATGAACAACTTCCACTATTATTTAAAGAATTAGACCCACGTCTAGAATTTAAAGCAGTTAAATATGATAAAGCTCAAGTAGGTCTTTTCTGAGCACAACACCTACAAGGACGTTCTCCATTTACTATTGGTGGATGAGGTTATGATACTGATAGTGCTGGATCTGGATTTGATGGTATTGTAAACTTAACACAATCTGGCCCAGTTCTAGCTATTCTTTCTCAAGGAACAGACACTAACAAAGAAGCATTTAAAAAAGCATTCCCTAAATTATTTGCTTTAAGTGAAGCATTTAATAAATTTATAACAGATGAAGTTGCAAAAAAATCATTCACACTAACTGTTGATCACACAAAATGACATGAACTTTCATTTGGTGATCTAGACAAACTAGCTCACCACTTAAGAGAATACAAACTTGAGGGTGGTAAATTAGTACCAAATACAGAAACCAAAGAAACAGATGCAGATTTTGGAACAATTACATCTCGTTTCTTCAACACACACTTAAGAGAAAAAACTAATGACGAAATCATTGAATTAACAAAAGAATTTAGCGATTACTTTGGAACCCTTATTGATACTAAAAAATTAACATCATTAGATCGTTTCTCAGAATCATTAGTAAACCCTAACTTCGTGTTCCCATTCGTTGGAGCCGATCAAGATTGAATCATGGACGCACACGTTATAGTAAAAAAATAATTTTCTAAATAATTTAAATGTTTAAATATATATCAAAAAGAATTGGCCTAGCCATTCTTACATTATTTGTTATTTTAATCTTTTCATACACATTAACTGTTATATTTATTAAAAACCCATATGAAATTCAGTTAATCGCTGAAACAGACACGGAGAAAAGGAGAGGTTTAGAGGAATTATCTAGACAATATAACGCGATTCCAATCATTACAAAAATTGGCAATTATTTTGCCAATATATTCAAATTTCAATATGGTGAGATATTTGATAAATCAGGAGCATATGAATCAATTCCGCAATTATTTTTCGAGCCACTAAAATGAAGTATTTTAGTTTCACTACCTTCATTTATTATTTCAGCAACTACCGGCGTTATCGTCGGTATTATTGCGGGATATAAACGTGGTACATGAGTTGATTGAATAATTAGTGGATTTGTCTTTGTCTTCATTGCAGTACCTAGCTTTATTTTGGCACCAATGTTTCTTGGTATATTCCAAAAAGCAGGTTTCGATATTAGATTTATATCGCCATATTCACAAGGAGCAACTTGAGCTCAAACAATTAAATCAGTTATACCAGCAATCGTTGTTGTCTCGCTTGGTTCGCTTTCGGGATATACACTTTATTCAAGAAACCAAGTTGTAACTGTATTAACATCAAATTACGTATTGATTGCTAAAACCAAAGGATTGGGAAATTTTGAGATTTTTAAAAAATACGTTTTTAGAAACATTTCAATCCCATTAGCAACAATTATTATTCCATCATATTTAATCTTATTATCTGGCTCAATTATCGTTGAGCAATTCTGATTTATTCCAGGTACTTCAACAATAATTGCCAACTCGTTCCCTAAAGGTGAAATAAATATCCTAATGTTCAACATTTTATTCTTCACTGCATTAGGTCTATTCACTCAAATCATAGTTGATATTTCATATCCACTAATTGATCCAAGAATTAAATATCAAGCTTCAAGCGGACTAAATATTTTTGCAATATTGCATGCAAAAAAAATAAGAGCACAACAATACAAATTACTTAATGAACAATCATAGAAAGGAGAATAATGGCTGAAAATTTAAAATTTAATCAACGCTACGGTATTAGTGATGAGCTGCAAAATAAGTTAAAACTTGTCAAACAGCAAAAATACACTCACAATATCGCTGGCAAACCTAAAATATTAGCGATCGAAATATTAAAAAGATTTTTCACTAATCCAATGGTTGTTATTGCTTTTTGTGTCTTTTTAGCAATCATTATTACCGCTTTAGTTGTCAGTTTTTCTTCTCCTTATCCCGCAGTAAAACCAATTGATTATTATTTACCAGTTGATAAAAAAGTTTCAGACTTCCAAAGTCTGCCACCAATATTTGCACAATGAACAGAAACAACAGATAATAATAAAATTACCAACTTATATAGATGATCAAGTGAGCCTTATAGTAAATATTTAAAAGATTATGCGAATTTTAAAGAAATAGTGCCAGGCCAAATACTTTATTATAATGCTTATTCATATTTTGAAGGTCAGCAACTTTATTCTAAAATTTTTAAAATTCTAGATAAAGACCCTAATGCCATTATTACAGCTGAACAACTTGCTGAATTTAAGAATGCTATACCAAAACTTCATACATTTTTTGGTACAAATAATGCTGGAACCGATATTTGAACAACTGTTTGAAAAGGTACTCTTGAATCACTTTGAATTGCATTATTTGTAGCGACTGTAGAAATTATTATTGGTGTATTTGTTGGCGCTTATTTAGGTTTTAACGCTGGTAAATGACTTGACACATTCATGATGCGTGTTATTGAGATATTCACATCGCCACCATCAATAATTTGACTATTATTATTTGTTTCAATTTGAGGGACTAATCCTTGAGTGTTAATTGCTGGTCTATTATTCGTTGGTTGAACTGGCCCAATTGGTGTAACTCGTTTATTTATAATTACTGTTAAAGATGAAGAATACATTTTAGCTGCTAAAAGTATTGGTGCAAGTGAAAAAAGACAAATCTTTTTCCACGCACTACCTGCAATATTAGGTAAAATTGCAATGAGTTATGTAAGAAGAATTCCAAGTGTTATTCTTTCGATTGCTTCGCTAGCATTCCTTGGTTTCTTTAAAGATGATTCATCAGCAAACTTAGGTAAATTCATGCTTGATAACCTAGAAGATTCAAAAAATAACGTTTGACTTCTAATTATTCCAGCATCAATATTATTATGCATTTCAATAAGTCTACAATTTATAGCCGTTGGTCTACATGACGCATTAGATCCAAAAGTTATTAAATTAAAAAGATAGGATAAACTATGTCAAATATAGATTTAATTAAAACTAATCCACTTAAAGAAGATTTGCTTTTAGATATCGAAAATTTAAGAGTCGACTTCAAAAATGGTCGCAAAAATTTCATTAGAATTGTACGTGGCTTAGATTTAAAAATCAAAAAAGGCGAAATTGTAGGACTTGTTGGTGAATCAGGTTCAGGTAAATCAGTTACATCAAAAGCTTTAATAAATGTCAATGATGGCGCTTATTTTCTTGCTGATAAAATGCAAATTGAAGATCTTGATTTAAATAAAATTAAAAAAGAAAATTTATGACAAAAAATTAGAGGACACTACATTGGTTATATACCCCAAGACCCTCTTACTTCATTGAATCCAACCCGTAAAATTGGTAAACAACTTTTAGACGCTTTGAATTTAAATCCAGAGTGAAAAGAAAAAAGTTATGTTGAAAAAAGAAACTATTTAGTATCTCTACTTGATGAGTTTGGTCTAAGAGATGCGGATGCTGTTTTTGATAGATATCCACATACACTTTCAGGTGGTATGAAGCAGCGTGTAGTTATTGCAATGGTTGTTGCACTAAAACCTAAATTGATTATTGCTGACGAGCCAACTACCGCTCTTGATCCAACAGTTCAAGCTTCTGTTCTTGCATTGTTTGAAAGAATTAGACAAACAATGAACATTTCAATAATTTTAATTAGTCATAATATTAGTGTTGTTGCTAAATTCTGTGACTATATTTATGTTATGTACGCTGGCAAAATTGTTGAAAGAGGAACTAGAAAACAGATTTTTACTGACCCTAGACACCCATATACTTGAGCATTAATTTCGGCTATACCTGAAAACAGTCAAGAGCGTCTTTATTCAATTAAAGGTACTCCACCAGACATGGCAAACTTGCCACTAGGCGATCCTTTTGCGCCAAGAAATGAGTATGCACTGGAAATTGATTTTCTTAAAGAGCCACCTTTATTACCAGTTGAAGCGCGCCATGATGCAGCAACTTGACTTTTACACCCAGATGCACCAAAAATTGAAATTCCACAAGATTTAAAAGTTAGATTAGAAAGCTTTAGAAAGGTATTTGTAGACGATGAAAACTAATAAACCAATATTAGAGATTCAATCTCTTAAAAAATACTTTAGTAATGCTGGAATAGTCAATAAAGCTGTTGATGATATTAGTTTTAGTGTAAACAAGGGCGAAATTGTTGGGCTAATTGGTGAATCCGGATCAGGTAAAACAACTGTTGGCCGTTCATTAATGCGTTTATATGAAGACTTTAATGGATTTGTTACACTTGATGGCAAAGTTATTAGTGGACGTAGAATTTCGCGTTCTAGAACTAAATTTTTACGTAAAAATATTCAAATGATTTTTCAAGACCCTCATGCTTCGCTTAATGGTCAGAAAAATATTTATTCAACATTAAAAGAACCCTTAATTGTCAATGGAATAATCAAAAATAAAATAAATGATATTTTCAAAGACTGAGTTGATATTAAAGAAATGTACTTTTACACATTTCAAAAGAAATATCAATCACTTGAATTGCAAAATTTAAAATCAATTAATGAGTTAGCTAAAGATTTTTTCCCTTACTGACTAGCTAAATTACAAAATTACAAAATTGATGATTCAATTTCTTTAGAAGATAATTTCAATGCTTATTTTGGCTATCTTGAACAAAAACAAACGATGGAAAGTCAAATTGTAAGTAATTTATACTCAAATACTGATGAATTAATGAGTTTTTACTATGAAAAACAAAGTGATTTTAGAAATAGTAATCTAGAATTAGATGAAAGCGAATTAAAAGCTGCAAAAGATGAATATTTAAAGACTTTAAAATTATCGAAAATGTCTTTAAAACAATACAATTCAATCAAAAATATATCAATATGAAAACAAGAAATATCTGATATTAAAAAAGCTTTTAAAGAAGAAAAAAATACAGTTGTCAATACTTTTAACAACTTTATCGATGAATTCAAAAAAGATTCAATAATTTATCGAAATGCTAAATTACTATCAACAAATTTAGACATTTATACACACAATCTAAAAAATCAACTTTTAACAAAAAAACTAAGATCACTTGTTAAAGAGTTGAAAGGTCATTTGTTATCACTAAAATATACCCAAGCTCGTGAATTAATTAGTGAAATTCAATCTTATTCAAAAGATTTCTTCACTAAATACTTACAAGAATTAAAATATTCTCCAGAATTAAAAAATACAATATTAACATTAATTAATGAAAAATTTGTTTTTGATCCATCAAAATGAAATGAATTAAATAAGAAAAATTTTGACCAATATATTGACCAAATCAATTCATTACGTAAAAAAATTGACAAGAACTCAAAAGGCTTTGATAAACATAAAAAATCTGCTACTCTACAAGATGTTGAGATTGCAAAAGAAAAATATGAAAAAGCAAAAATAGTCAACAAACAAATGCTTGATGAGTATGTAATTCTACATAAAAAAGAATTCGCACAACTTTTATCTGAGGTTGAAATTGAACGTAAAGAATATTTAGGATTAAAAGATATTCAAAGTGAAACAAATGCGCTTGTTGAACAAGCACACAAGAAATTCATTGCACATTTACAAGAGAATTTAAAACAGTTAATTCAATCAAAAGCAGACAAGACTTCAATAAGTGAATACTCAAAATTAATAAAAATTTATGAATCAAAATATAAATCTAAATTATTAACTTTAAAATCATTTGAAATTGAAGTTAAATATTTAAATAAAGATATCAAAGCTATTAAAGTATTGCTTGGTATTGATACTGAAAATGCAGTTGATTCAAAAATAATTAAATTTTTCAAGAAAATTTCAGGCAATATTATTGCCAAAATATTAATTTCAAATCTATTAATAAAAACTTCGATATATAAATCACTTGAAGATGTTGGTCTATTAAAACAATTTGCATACCGTTATCCTCATGAATTTAGTGGTGGTCAACGTCAAAGAATTGTTATTGCTCGTGCTCTAATAACTGAACCTAAAGTTATCGTTGCTGATGAACCTATTGCTTCATTAGACATTTCAATTCAAGCTCAAGTTGTGAACCTTCTAAAAGACCTTTGTGAGAAGAAAAATATTGGCATGATTTTTATCGCACATGACTTATCAATGATTGAATACATTGCAAACAGAGTGCAGATTATGCACTATGGAAAAATTGTTGAATCAGGAGATACTCAAAAAGTTTACTCAAAACCAATCCATCCATATACAATTAACCTATTCAAGGCAATACCGAAAATATCTAACGCAAACGAAAAATTTGAAAACATTAGTTTTGAGTTAGATTATTTCAAAGGGCAAGCATACCCAAATATTCCTGAATTGTTCAAAGTAGAGGAAAATCACTTCATTTATGGCACTCAAGAACAAGCCGCAGAATGATCTAAACCTTTTGGTTTAACAGTTAAAAGGTAAAATAACAAGATACTGCTAAAAGCAGTATTTTTGTTTTTTTAGCCCATATTAACTATGAAAATTATTAATAATTTAGAAGTTATTAGTAAAATTAATCTATATCAATCTATATAAACATTTTAATTAATAAGCAAAATTTACTAATTTATTCATTTTACAATTGAAATGGTAAAATAATAAACAAATAATATATTGTAATTTTGCTTTATAATTTTGCTATGAAAAATCGCAAATGACTACATCTTATTACAGTGCTTGTATCACTTATTGTTTCAAGTATATATTTTACTGTTTCATATTATCAAAAAAAATATAATGGAAATGTATATAAAATTTTAAGTGATACTTTTTTCATTTGCGGTGTAATTTGTCTTGCTTATGGTGTATTCATTCTTTCTTTTAAACTGGGTTTAGGTTCAGGATTAATTAGTATTAGTCAACGTAACCGTGAAAATCGATTAAAACGCAGAATTCAAAAACTAGAATTGGGACAATCAAACCAAGAATCGCGAGCAGAAATTAAAATTTTAAATAATGAACTGCAAAATATTAATAACAAATCTATTGCAAGAAATAATGCTCAAAATAATAAATTAGTTTTTCTGATAATAATTGCTATTGCAGTTGTACTAATAATAATTGGGATTATTTTTGCTTTTGTTTAAAGAAAATGACACGAAAATAAACCAGGACAAAAAAAGTTAACACTGAGGTGTTGGCTTTTTTGTCCGAGTTTAAGAGAGGGAACTAACGCCAAAAGTGTTAGCTTTTTTAAATTTTCCTGCGTTTCCCAGTTTTAAGCGATAAATTAATCTAATTTAACTATTTTTTTCACTCCATACTATATAAAGTATGGGTTAATAAAATCTTTTAAAACTGCTAACTAATACTATAAAAGTGGGAAACACAGGAAAATCATTATCATTAACAAAACGTTCTCTATTCGCATTAACTTATCTACGCTCTTAGTGTCTTAATATTTGATAGTTCAAGGTTAATATTGAAATATTCATTAAATCTTTATCTTGAAATCAAAAATTTAAGCGTAAAACATAGTAGTCACAATTTAATAATTATTTAAAACTAACCCAAATATTATTACAATTAAATAAAGCATTAAGTAAACTCGTCATATTAGTAATGTGTATTACTAATAATATTTTATAATTAAATAAATAGAAAACAGGAGGCTTAATGAAAGCACAACATAGCTTTGATAATGATGAAATAATAGTGATAAAGGATTTGCAAAAAAGCTTTAAAAAAAATAAAGCACTAAAAGGTGTTTCATTTAGTGTTAAAAGAGGGGAGTTATTTGGCTATTTAGGTCTAAACGGGGCCGGTAAAACAGTTACATTAAACATTATTCTAGGACTATTAAAAAGAGATAAAGGACAAGTTTTTATTAATGGTTTGAGCATAGATAAAAACCAACTTGATATTAGGAATCAAGTAGGTATTGTCTTTCAAGAATCAATTCTTGATCCTGAGCTTTCAATTCGCGAAAATCTTATGGTTAGAGCAACTCTTTATAAAGATTATATGCAAGGTGAATCAGTGGCTTCCGTTGTTGATAAAATCATAAATGAGTTTCAACTTAATGATTTCGCATCTCGGCGTTATGGTACTTTATCAGGTGGCCAGAAAAGACGAGCAGACATAGCACGGGCATTGGTTCATAGCCCAAAAATTCTTTTTTTAGATGAGCCAACAACAGGCTTAGATCCTAATTCAAGAAAACTTGTTTGACAAATTTTAAAGAAAATACAAAGAACAAGAAAACTTACAATAATGCTAACTACTCACTATATGGAAGAAGCAGATGATTGCTCAAGGGTCATAATTTTAGAAAAAGGTCAAAAACTAGTTGAAGACACACCAGCTGCTTTAAAAACAAAATATTCATCTTCAATACTTCGTATATATCAAATGACAGACAAACTTAAAGAATTAATCACTCAAAGTAAAAACATTAACTACGAAGTTGAAAATGGGAGTTACATTATTCGTTTCGATTCAGTGGCGCAAGGGCATGAATTCGTTACAAGAAATATAGCTCAACTAAAAGATTTTGAATTCAATAAAGGAACAATGGACGAGGTATTTTTAAACGTAACACAGAAAGGACACAAATAAAATGAGCAAATTAATGCACTTAACAAGACGTAATTTAATTATTTTTTTCAAAGATAAAAGAAGAATATTTTTTACTTTTATGTCGCCATTAATTGTTCTTTTGTGTTTCGTTTTGTTTGCACGAAAAATTTATTTAAGCCAAATGCCTGAGTATTTGCCCGCAAAAATAAAAGATCAATATGCCGATATATCAATGCTAATTGGTTTACTTTCAGTTACCTCATTTACTAATGCTATTAGTCTTTCATCGATTATGGTTACCGACACAGAACGTAAAGTTCTTAACGATTTGTACATTTCGCCTGTGCGAGCTGGAATTGTTAGATTTAGCTATTTAATTTATAATATAATTTTGAACATTTGCATTACTCTATTTATTTTTGTTATCGGTATATGTTGAATGGGTATTAATAAAACATTGGTAGTAGAAGTTAAAAACAGTGACTTTCAAAATATGTTTAATATTCCAGAAATTTTAAAAACACTAGATCCTTCGAAGTTAGCAAACACTCTTAATGATTCGAGTGTTACAAAGACTTATTATTCATTTGACACAGCTAAGGTATTTATTGTCATAGGGTTAATAATCTTGGCCGCATTTTTAAATAGTTCATTATTTGTCTTTGTTTTAAGTTTTTTAAATAATACTTCTGCCTTTAGCGCTATTAGTGCTAGCTTAAGTGCAATTGCCGGCTTTTTAATTGGTGCATTCGTCCCATTACACACTTTTCCGCGTGCAGTTGCTGAATTTAGCTCTTTAATTCCATCAACTCACATTTCCAACATGTTTCGTCATTTTATTACCCAAGGACTTATCTTTTCAGAAAAAGACCCTATTATTCAAAAATTATTCAGCGAAAAACACGCAATATATGATTTTAATATTTTATTTGGTCAAGACATTAAATGATGGGGCTCATTAATTTATACAGGATCATGAACTCTATTGATGATAACATTAAACATTTCTTTATCTAACCTAAAAAGAAAATAAACGCAGTCAATTTTCCTGAGTTTCCCAATTTCATAGATTAAAATAACGAATACCCCTATTTTAAAGTGGTTTTCGTTATTTTCCTGCGTTTCCCAGTTTTAAGCGATAAATTAATCTAATTTAACTATTTTTTTCACTCCATACTATATATAGTATGGAATTTTTCATATTTTTTAATTTTATAATTGCATTTAATTACGTTTATGATATAATAAGAATATGGAAAAACAAGATTTGATGCTATTTAATGTTCATGGAAATAAAAAGGGCGTTTTATATAAATATGTTGGCTGGTCAAACGGATTCAATAAAAATCCAACAAGATGGTTTAGTTTAGGAAATGTAGAAAAACTACTTGAAATTAACGAAAACGCAATCGAGATAATAAAAAACAAACTTAAAAACTTCACTAGACAGGATAATCCAGATAAAGTTAAACATGCGCTTCTACACTCGATTGAAAAAGAAAAAATCCAACATACAAGTATTTGCGTTGGCAATGAATTAATAAGTGAATTTATTGAAAAACACAACATATTTAAACAATTAAAAGCCACAAGACATAAAAATATGAATGAAATATTTAATTTCTTAGTGGCGAAAAGAATTATTAATCCCACAAGTATATACAACTCATTTAATGAATCAGATGAATATTCAACAAATATCTTTTCTTCTAAGAATAGCTTTTATAGACTTTTAGACATTGTTCACGAAAACAAAGACCAATTGCTTTTTTCAATAAATAAATTAGTTGAATCGGAAACAAAAAGTAAATTAGATGAAATCTATTTTGATTCATCTACAGTGTATTTTGAAAGTTTTAGCCGCGAAGGACTTAGGGTTCCTGGGTATTCTAAAGATGCCAAATTCAAAGAAGATCAGATTGTGATTGGTCTTGCGTGCGACAAAAATGGTATTCCTATTTACATGAAAGTTTTCAAGGGAAATACAGGGGATTCAAGAACAATGATTCCATTTATATTAGAACTTGAAACTAAATTTGGCATAAAAAATATAACAATTATTGCTGATAGAGGGATGAGTACAAATGCAAATATCCGTTTTTTAGAACAAAGAGGACACAATTTTATAATCTCATATAGAGCAAAATCTGGTAGTCAGAATTTTAAAAATTGGATTTTAGATCGCGAAGGATACATTGGAGATTCTGAATTTAGATACAAAGAAACAGAATATGAATCTAATTGAAAAAATACAAGATTTAATGGTAAATTAAGAAGAAGAATTGTAACTTATTCAAAAACAAGAGCAAAAAAAGATAGAGAAGATCGCGGAATTTTGATTGATAATTTCCGTAAAAAACAAGACAAAAGCGGTTATGTTGATTCAACAAAAATGTTGGGTACAAAAAAATGCAAATTCTTTAAACAAATATCTAAGTTTAAATTTGAATTAGACTTTGAAAAAGTCACAAAAGATTCTGAATTTGATGGTATCTATGTTTATGAAACAAATATTTCAAATATTTCTGCTGAAAAAATCATTGAAAAGTACGCGAACCAATGAAAAATTGAAACAAATTTTAGAGCATTAAAAAGTTTTTTACAAATTAGACCGGTTTATGTGAGACTAGACGAACACATAATAGCACACTCAATATTATGTTTTATATCACTTGTTTTATTAAAACTTATTACTTATAAGATAAACAAGTTTTATGAGGATTATGGTGTAATTGACCATTTATCTGAACAAAAACTTATTAATATATTATCCAAACTAAGAGAAAGAGTTGATATCAACTCAAAAACAAAAGAAATCATTAAAAGACAAAGAGAAGATTCGAAAACAATAAAAGATATTTGAAGCGAATATGATCTTATTAAAAAAATTGTAATTAAAAAATAGCATAAAAATAACGAAAAGCACTATAAATAAGGCTTATTCGTTATTTTTATTATTTGAAACTGGGAAACTCGGGAAAACACGCAATATATGATTTTAATATTTTATTTGGTCAAGACATTAAATGATGGGGCTCATTAATTTATACAGGATCATGAACTCTATTGATGATAACATTAAACATTTCTTTATCTAACCTAAAAAGAAAATAAACGCAGTCAATTTTCCTGAGTTTCCCAATTTCATAGATTAAAATAACGAATACCCCTATTTTAAAGTGGTTTTCGTTATTTTTAATTAATTTTTAGTTACAATTTTTTTAATGAAATCATATTCCGTTATCCTTTTTTATCATAATTGTAATTAAATGAAATAAAAAAATACAAAAAAATTCATACTATATATAGTATGGGTTAATAAAATCTTTTTAAACTGCTAACTAACACTATAAAAGTGGGAAACACAGGAAATCGTGTCATTTATTTTTTGGGATCAAATACACCAATGAATGGTATTCCTCTAAATTTTTCTTGGTAATCTAGCCCGAATCCGACAATAAATTCGTTTGGAACTAAAAAACCTACTTTATCAGCTTCTAAATTAACTTTTCGATTATATGGTTTGTCAAGTAAAGTAATTATTTTTAGACTTTTTGGATTTCTTTGTAAAAGCATATTTTTTACTTTATCAAGTGTAATTCCAGAATCAATGATATCTTCTGCAATCAAAACATCTTTTCCTTCAATATCAACTTCAAGATCCATAATAATTTTGACATTCCCGCTTGATTGGCTTGCACCATGATAGCTCGAAGCAATCATAAAAGCAAGTTCATTTTCAATATCTACACCTTTTATTAATTGAGCAATGAAGGGAATAGCTCCTTTTAACAATCCAACAATAACTAAATCTTTAGAGTTATTGTATGTTTCGTTAACTCATTGCGAAAGCTCTTTAATACGTTGTTCAATTTCTGTTTGAGTGTATAAAATTTTTGTGAATCTTTTGTCCATATTTAGTCCTTTATATAATTTTATAATTTATTTTGAAAAGTCAAATTTTTCAATTATATTTATTGCTTCAGCTAAAATTTGATGTTCATTTTTATTATTTCCATCAATTATTGCGTATGGGATTTTGTACGTATTCATGAGTTTTTCATAAAGATGTCTGTATAGAGCGTGCAATTCTTTAAAATATTCTTCATTTTGCTCATAGTTTTTAATTTCACTTTCGCGACCACGTTTAAATAAGTGTTCCTTGAAATTATCAAAGTCAATATCAATAAAAATAGCTAGATTAGGATTTTGCTCTTTTTCAATCATTTTATTAAACAATTGGTCAAAAGCTTTAATAAATTTTGCTGGTTTGTTTTTCATTGAAATTAATGCAAAAATGTAATGTTCAATATTAAATCTATCAAGAAAAATATGGTTTGTTTGGCAAATTTTGCCGCTTTTTGAAAAATCAATTAGAGCACTTCTAAGAGTATTTGCTGAGGATTCCAAAATGTAAGCTTGAAATGCTAAATTGATATTTTTTACACCTTTATAAAATCATTCAATAAATTGGTTAAAAATTTTATCTTCAGATTGAAATTCTTCTAAATATATTGAATTATCATAGAATTTTGCTAAATTTTTTGCAAGAGTGCTTTTGCCGCTTGCGATCATTCCACTAATACCAATTATCATTTTTTAACCTTTCTTATTCACTAAATGATTATCTATTATCTTGATGGCTTGATGTAAAACTTGATTTTCAGATAAATTGTTTGTATCGATTATATAGAATGGCATTTTGTATAATTTCGCCAATTGTTCAAATTTTGATTTATATACAGAGTGCAATTTTGCAAAATATTCTGCATTTTGCTCATAGTTTTTAACTTCTACCTCGCGACCTCTTGCAAAAAGTCTCTTTTTAAATGTTTCATGTGTCATATCTAAAAAAATTGCAAAATGGGGAGTTTCTTCATTTGTTATCATTTGCTTAAACATTGAATCATAGGCTTGTTGATAACGTGGGTTTTTGTCTTGAAGAATAACGGAAGCGAATATGTAGTGTTCAATTGCAAAGCGGTCTAAAAATAGGTGGTCATTATAAATATTTTTTCCTTTTTCAATAAATAATTGTTTTATTTCGGAAAATTTATCAACATGCCGTTCAATCATATAAGATTGAAAGCTCATTGTTATATTTTCTTCATTTTTGTATAATCATTCTAAAAAAACATTAAACTCTTCGTCATTTTCTTCAAATTCATTCAATATCATTGAATCTTTATAATGGTTTAAAAGTTTTTTTGTAAGTGAACTTTTACCGCTACCAATCATTCCGCTTATGCCAATTATCATATTTGCTCCTTAAAATTCGTAAATAAAAAGTTTAAAAAAAGTAATTAAAATAATTTGCATTACTTAATTACTTAATAAATTATTTATATTCAACATCAAGAATTTTGATTGAGTATTTACTTGCAGCATCAACTTCAACAATCTGGCCAATTTTGCCATCGCTAAGCGCTAAAGCCAATGCAGAAACATTAGAGATTTTGCCATTTAAAGGGTCACTATCGTGAATACCCATTATAGTCACTGTTTTAATTTCGCCACTATCAATTTTTTCGTATTTAACAGTAGAACCTACACCGATTTTGGTCGAAGTTCTTGCTTCATTGGTGCTAATTACTTCAGCTTTTTCAATTATTGCTTCTAATTCTAGAATTCTGCCTTCAACAACTCCTTGTAAGTCTCTAGCCGCGTCATATTCCGCGTTTTCTGACAAGTCACCTTGTGCACGAGCTTCTTTTAGTGCTTGTTGAACTTCTTTACGTTTTACATTAACTAATTCATGATACTCAGCTTTATATTTATCTAGTGTTTCTTGGGCTAAATAAATTTTGTCTTGAATTTTTGACATAGAAATCTCCTTTGTAATTATTTTTTATTTTATCAACTTTGTTTATATTTTTAAGAAATATTTGCATTTTTTACAATGTAAATAAATTTACTTGCAACACTTGAAACTTCATATGTTACTTGGGCAAATTTTAAATCCGAAATCAATTCGCGTAATTTAGCTTTATTTGTGTCATCTTGACGGATAACTAACATACCATTATTATTCAATAAATTAAAGTAGTTTGCGAAAATATCAGTGTTATTTTCAATGATATTTGTTGCATAAATTAAATCAAATTTGGAATCTTTAATTTCGTTTTGGGATAAAACACTGATTTTTTTGTTGCTTAATTCAGTGTTTATTTCGCATGCTTGAGTATATTTACTTTCATCAAAAATATTTTTATTTATTGTAATTTTAGCTGGCGAAAGTAAATTCAAACAAACAAGCTCATAGTCTAAGTTTTTACTTGCAATTAAAAGTGTTTTATAATCGTTTAAAAATACTGTATTTATTCAACTATCAATATCATTATCGTTAGTTTTTGAATTATAAAATTCTTTTAACTCATATGGTAATTTACCTCAATTATCACCCCGAAGTTCTATTAATTGTTTCTTAGCTAGTGCGTCTTTATCATTGAGATATTTATCTTTAATTTTTTTTACTTTAACCAAAGAAATGATAAATGCTGAGATGCCTAAAAAACCTACAACACCTACTGAAATTCATAATGCAATTTTTAATCATTGTGGCATTATTTAACCAACTTTCCGCCATATTGTAAAAACTCTTGCAAAATAATAACTGCAGATAAAGAGTCTTTTATTTCGCGCACTTTTTTGTAATTTAGTTTAGCTGACTTAAGAGTTTTTTCGGCTTTTATTGTTGTTCCATATTCATTCACTAAATAAACGTTTTGGTCAAAAATTTCATTGATTTTTATTGCGAAATTTTCAATTAAAATTGTTCTTTCACTTTTTTGACCATTGCTTCTAAGCGGTATTCCAATGATAAATCCATCAATATCATTATATTTAGCTAAATATTTTTTTATATGGTCTATGACTTTATCAAAATCGTTTTCTTCGAAACGAATAGTTTCAAGGGCACTGGCAATAATTTGCATTGAATCAGTGATTGCAAAACCACAAGTTTTGGTTCCTAAATCCAACGAAATTTTACGCACTAATTGCCTCCAATATTATTTGTTCAAGTTCAGTTGTTGAATCAATTTTACCCATTGCTAAAATAGCTGAACCACCACCTTTTGCATTTAAATTTTTGCCAATTAATTTGAATAATTGGTTTGAATCTTTTGTTTTTGAAGCAATAGCAAGTAATGTTTGATTTCCATTCACGCTAGCAAGAACAATAGTAGCATTTGGGAATTTTTCTCTAAGTGTTGATGCTGCTTGTTTGATTTGAGAAGATTCTACATTTAAATTGATATAGAATTTTTTGCCTTTTTCAAGTTCTGAAGCATCTTGATGACTTATTTCAAACTCAACACTTGCTTTCTCTTTATTTATTTTTCTAAAATCTTCTCTAGCTTTTTCAATTGATTTTTGAATATTATTCAATAAATTTTCAAGATTATTATCGTTTTGTGTTTCTAAATTATAAGTGGAATCCATAGCCTTGATTTTATTAACAATATTTGCGAGCTCTTCGCTATAAATTTGTATTTGCTCTCTTAGTCATTCATTAACAAGTTTATTTGATGTAACAACTCTAAAACGATAAACTCCAACTTGTTTTTTCTCAACTTCTGTTATTTTAAAGTTTTCTAAAATTGAACTATGGTCTAAGTGTGTACCTCCACAAAGGTCACTAGTTATGTTTGATCATTTAACAATTCTAACAGCTTTAGGATCCATATATTCGTCTTCTTCAATCGTCATAACAGCATGTAAGTTTTTTGCTTCTTCGATTGTTGAAATTATGTATTCACGCTTGATATCATTTTTAATTATTTGGCGCATTTCCAATTCAATTTGTCTAACTTGTTCATCGGTTGGGCGCGAATCTCCCGGGAAGTCAAAAGTAAATCTTTTTTCATTGATGTCAGAACCTAATTGTTTAATATATGGCCCTAAAACTTTTCTCATAACTGAGAACATTAAGTGAGTTGCCGAGTGGTTTCTAGCACAATTCAAACGAACATATTCATCAACAAAGCATTCAACTGGTTCATTTGAATTAATTTTCCCTTCAACTAAGTGAATATTATTCCCGAATTTGTCTTTAAAAACATCGATGATTTTAATTTTGTTTTCACCCTGAAGTATGTAACCTTCATCGTGTTTTTGACCACCACTAGTTGCATAAAATGGTGTTTTATCTAATAAAACGTACGCTTTGCCATTTGCCGAATCAACACGTTTTTCAGTATCAAATAGATCAATTACTTTAGCGGTTCCTCTTGTAGTTTCATATCCGGTAAATATTGAAACTTTAGAGTTGATTAATGATAATGAGTTAATTGCTTTTTGCATACCGCTTTGTTTGTTGCCTCTGCTTGCTTCAATGTGTTTTTGTTTTGCTTTTTCAAAACCATCTAAATCAATTGAAATACCCTTTTTAGCAAGTATTTCTTCAGTAAGTTCAATTGGAAATCCGTATGTTTCAAGTAAGTGAAAAGCAATTTCGCCATCAAATATTTTTGTGTTATTTTTAATGTGTTTTTCTAACAATTCTTTACCATTTTCAATGGTTTTTGCAAAAATTTCTTCTTCAGCTAGTATTGCTTGTGAAACACTATTGATATCATATTCAAAAGGCAATGAATCATGAACCACTGGAACTAATTTGTGTAAAAATAAATCCTTAATCCCAAGCTGCATTGCTTTATAAATAGATCTTCTAATTAATCTACGAATGATATAGCCTCGACCAACATTTGAAATTGATTCGCCATCACCAAGTGCGTTAGCAACAGTTCTAATATGGTCAGCAATAATTTTAAAGCATGTGTTTATTTCGCTTTGTTTTTCATCTTTTGTGAAGTAGTTTTCAACATCATATTTTACATTAGTGTATTTTTCAATTTCGCGAATAATTCCCAAAAATAAATCAGAATCATAGTTGGTTGGTGCATCTTGAAGAATTGAAGCAATTCTTTCAAGTCCAGCACCCGTATCAATATTTTTTTGTGCTAATTCAGTGTATTTGTTTTCGCCTTCATTGTTAAATTGACTGAAAACAATGTTTCAAATTTCAATGAAACGGTCATTTTCAATATCATTTTTTAGTAGTTCAATGCCACGAGAGTCAAATTTTGGACCTCTATCATAAAATATTTCAGTACATGGGCCACAAGGACCAGCACCAACGTCTCAAAAGTTTGTATCTCTAGAACCTGAGATTATATGAGATTCATCAACGCCTAATGATAACCATTTTTGTTTTGTATGAATATCTTCTTCAAAGAAGGTGAAATAAAGTTTATTTATGTCTAATTTAAGTTCGCTAGTTAAAAATTCAAAAGCAAATTCTATTGCTTCATCTTTGAAATAATCGCCAATACTAAAATTACCAAGCATTTCAAAAAATGTGTGGTGTCTTGAGGTTACTCCAACGTTTTCAATATCATTTGTCCGGATTGCTTTTTGTGAGTTTGTTAAACGATTTTTTGGCGGTATTTTTTTGCCACTAAAATAATCTTTAAGTGTTGCAACTCCTGAATTAATTCATAATAAAGATGGGTCATTAACTGGAATAAGACTTTTACTTTCAATTTTTAAATGACCTTTTGATTCAAAAAAATCAAGTCATTTATTTCTTATTTCTTTTGAATTCATGCTAGCTCCTTATACATAAGTTTTTTCAATGTTATTTGAATAAATTTTTTCAATAATTGCTCCGCCAATACATTTTTCACCGTCATATAAAACAACTTGTTGGCCTGGTGTAACTGCTTGCGATTTACTTGGATAATGCACTTTTATTCAATTATCTTTTAAAATTTCAATTGTAACTGGAATATCACTTTGTCTATATCTAAATTTAGCTGTTAAATTGTTAGGATTAAAGTCTAAATTGTTTAATGTTAGATTGCTTGCTAATAGTGAATCTGATTCCAAATAACTTAAATTTGAGGATGGGGCAACATAGACAATATTTTTTTGCACATCGTGGCCACAAACATAATGAGCCTCTTGCATTCCACCTAAATTTAAACCTTTTCTTTGTCCTAATGTGTAATAAAAACATCCATCGTGTTTGCCAACTACTTTATTTGTTACAATTGAAACTATGTCGCCTGGTTGCGCCGGAATGTAGTTTTGTAAAAACTGAGTAAAATTCCGCTCACCAATAAAGCAAATTCCCGTTGAATCTTTTTTTGAGGCTGTAATTAAATTTAATTCTTTAGCTTTTTGTCTAATTTGCGATTTTTCATATTTAGCAAGCGGCATTAAAACTTTTTTGAGTTGCTCATTTGTTAGTTGTGCTAAAAAGTAGGTTTGGTCTTTATTTTGGTCTTTAGCACGGTATAAATTACCATTTTTTACGTCTGCATAATGACCCATAGCAATATAATCTGCGTTTAATACGTCAAAAGCGTAATTTGCAAAGGCTGAAAATTTAATGTGTTTATTGCAAAGAATATCTGGGTTTGGTGTGCGTCCTTTTTTGTATTCTTCAATGAAATTTTCAAAGACATTTTCCCAGTATTCTTTAATAAAATCCACTCTATGTAGTTTAATGTTTAATTTTTCTGCTACTTTTAGCGCATCTTGGTAATCTTGTTCTTGAGGGCAAATTGGATTATTTATTTCATTATTGCCTAAAAAATCATTGTTGACATATGAGTCTCAATTTCTCATGAATAAGCCTTCAACTTGATAACCTTGTTCAAGTAATAAAGCGGCAGCTACTGATGAATCAACGCCGCCAGACATTCCTAAAATAACTTTTTTATTCATTAGCCCTCCTTACTTTAAATAAATAAAGCCAACCACAAAAGCGGTTGGATAAAATTAATAACTACCAACGTAGCAAACTCTTATATCGTGTGGTTTAATATCAATTAAACTTTTGAAACGAGTTTCAAATTCTGTTGCGAAATTTTCAATAATTTCGGCAATATTTTTATTTTTTTTGACTTTAACATCAATAATAAACGACGCGTTTGAGTAGTCTTTGTTATAAATAATTTTTGGTTCTGCGTCTAATTTCAAAAAACTGGTATCACAAGCACACTGACTAATTAATTGACAAATAGCATCACCAGAAACAGTATAACTTTGATTGTAACCACTAGAAACTGTAATTCCAACCATTATTTATTTCCTCTACTAATGTATTTACCACTTTCAGTTGAGATTACAATAACATCCCCTTCTTTGATAAACATTGGTGTTTCAAGTTCAAAACCTGTTTCAACCTTAACTTTCTTTTGAGGATTATTTGTTGTATTGCCTTTAACAGCATCTGGCGCTTCTGTTACTTCAAGTGTAACAGATGCATCTAATTCAACGTCAAGAATTTCTTCGCCAAATTTACGAATTTTTACAGTTGAGCCTTCTTTTAAAAAGTTCATTTCTCATTCGACATTTTTCAATGGAATTTCAACTTGTTCGTATGTTTCGTTATCCATTAAAATAATGTTTTCACCATCTGAATAAAGGTAATTCATTGGACGTTTATCAATGTGGGCTTTTTTAATCATTGTCCCACCAGTATATGATTTGATTGTTATAGCACCTGTTCTTAAGTTTTTAACTTTAGCTTTAACATTTGCTTGTCCACGGCCTTGTTTTGAGTGTTGTGCTTCAATAACTACAAAAATTTCGCCTTCATCTTCAAAAGTGATTCCACCTTTAAATGTATTAACATTTATCATTTTAGTCTCCTAAACTTAATTAAATTAATATAATATTATTTTAAACTAAATACTAAATATTAATAATAAGTTTCTTAGAATGTTGTTTAGCTTAATTTTTGAATATATTTTTTTCTTATTTCAATTATTTTTCAATTGAAAAAGAAAAAAATAGGCTAAACCTATTTTGCGCTTTTAAGAGATAATGTTGATTCTTTACCTGCTAAGAGTCTTTTAATATTACTTCTATGAAGAACAATAATAATTATTACTGAAGTTAAATAAAATATACCTGATACAAATCAATATGGTTGTAAATTATTTAATGAAATATTGTTACTATAATTTATAAAATTCAATCAATAACCTGGCATTCCTTGTGTGAATCAAGGTATGAAAACAAATGGAACAATTATTGATGCAGTGCACATTGAACTTAGTGATACTTTTTTAGTTTTGAATGCAAAACTAAAAAAGATTATTCCGGCAAAAACTCATAAAATTGGATTAATTACAAGTACGAAAGCGGATGTGCAAGCAACACCTTTTCCGCCTTTAAATTTAAAAAATACAGGTCAACAGTGGCCAATAATTACACCAAAACCAATTGCTTGCGGGCTCATTCAGTAAATTTTGGCAAAATCATATCAAACATATCTTATTAGAATTATAAAAATTAAAGATGGTATTATAACCTTGAAAAAATCAATAATAAATACAGTTAAAGCAAATTTTTTGCCATAAACTCTTAATGAATTGGTTGCGCCGGCATTTTGACTAAAATGATTTCTCACGTCATCTTTTTTTAATTTTGAAGACAAAATAATTGAAGTATTTAGTGAACCTATTAAATAACCAATAAAAATCAATAATAAATTAAGGCCAATAATTGAAAAAATAATTTTTGGGTCGATTTGATAACTCATTATTAACCTTTTAGTTCAATAAGTCTTTCATTAGTTCTGTATCAACGGCCTTCTTTTGCTTGTTTTTGGCCATTTAACATTGTTGCATCAGCAGAAAATGAAACATTTGGTTTAAATATGCTTTGACCAACTCCATAAGCATCTACTGGAGCGTTGTTATCTTCAAATTTTTTGATTTTTTGGTCATTAAATCCGCTACTTACAACAATTTTTACATTTTGAGCGCCAACTTTATCCAATGCTTTTCTTAGTCTTTTAACTTGTTCAACATTTACACCATAAAATTCGGGATTATCTTCTTCGTTATCAAACATATGGTCTTTCATGTTTTTTGAGGTATCAATACGCACTCCTCACAAATTATCACCTAGAGCGGCAAATGACTTAAGAGAATCGTCAATAACATTGTTATTGTAGTCAACAAGCGAAATTAATTTATCGTTTGGGAATAATTTTTGGTATGCAAGCATTGCAGCGGCGGTATCGCCGCCAAAGTTTTGAATTAGGCAGTGAGGAACTGAGCCAAAGGTTTCTTCATTACTTAAATCTTGTGCATCGGTTGACATTATTTTGCACCCAGCAAGTTTTGCGGCTTTACCATCAATTTCTTGCATCGATCAATGATCCATTCGATCGCCCATAAAAATTATGGTTTTATTATTTGCTGCTTCAATGCATCTGCGCATATTAGTTGCTATGCTTGAAGATCTAGCTAAAATACCGTCGATAATGCCTTCATATTTGCCAAAATATTGATATGGACCCTCAAGTTCAAGAACGATTTCAAGATTGTTTATTATTGTTCCGTCTTTCAAGTATCTTATTTTGTATTTAGAAGTATCGGTATTATTTTTAAGTAATCATAAAACTTCATCCATGCCTGCTAGCATTGCATTATCAGTTCGTTGAAAAAATTGCAATTTGATAACATTGTTTTGATTATATGTTTCGATTATTTTTTCTGTTCTGTGAAAATAAGATGAAATATATTTGTCGTATTTATTACTCATTATCAGCCTTTCAAATTATCTATGTAATTATAATATTAAATTAAATTATTCAAATAGATATTAATATTCAATTCTATTAATGTGTATAAATGGATTTTAGTGTTTAATGTAAGTTAATTTTTCCAAAATGAATTGAAAATTCAATTGAAAACAAAAAAAGCAAGACTGCTTTTATTCAAAAAAGTTTTGTCTTGCTTGTTGTTTAACTTCTGAGCTTGTAGCAAATGGAATTCTGGTTGTGTAACCTTTTTCCGCAGCAACAACCATTTTTGTAGGTCATTCTTGAATTGCGCTGTTTCATTCTAGAATAGTGTCGTTGTAAATTTCACGAGCTGCTGTAATTTCTTTTTGTAGGTATGAGTTTTGTTGTATTGCATCTCTAAGTGCGCTGTGTGCTTTTAGTTCTGGGTAGTTTTCAATTTGTAGATGTAAGCCTCTGATGGTTGTATCAATATTTGTTGCAACATCATTTCTTGTGTCTTCATTAATGTTTACACCACTACGATATGCAGCGACAGTTTTCATAACATCTTTGTCTAGCTCTACAGATTTTGCAACAATGCTTGCCATATTTTGCATAATAATAACTCTTTGTTCTAGGTAGTTATCAATTTGAGAAGCATTGTGTTGCATTTTTTGTTCAACTTGTGCTAGATATGTTCTTGCCCGAACTTTTTTAAGCATAAAAATTAGCCCAGGAATAATAAATAATAGTCATAAAATAACAATAAATGCTTTAGTTCCTGCCCCAATTTTAACAGGTATTCTTTGATTTATAACATTAACATCACGACCATTTTCTAATGTTGGGCCATTCATTTCATCTAATTGATTTGACATAATAAATCTCCTAAAAGTTAATTAAAAGTATTTGTGTAATTATTATACTCTAAATAGTGTTTTATTAATAAGTAATAGCGTTATTCTGGAAGATTAGACAACAATAAAACTTTAATGATTGAACCACTTGAAATATAAGAGTCATTGGTAATGAATTTTTTGTTTTTTTCTTCTCAATCTTCATCAACCACTTGATTTTCAAAAGGAACTAATTCAATTTTTGTTTTATTTATTTGTTCAATATATTCATCTCAATGAACTGGAACATGGTGAATTGCGCCATCACCACCTCGAACTGGTACATAGTCAACTCTTTTGAATACATCATAACCTAGCGAATAAACATATGATTCTTGAATATTTTCGCCTTTAGTTATGTGAACTGTTTTTAATATTGATTGTGTTTTTGTGTTTGGATTATCGAATAGTTTTCTTGGTAAAAGATTAATTTGACTTTCAACTTCTAATGCACTTAATGGTGAAGTATTTGAGTTGTCGAATTCTCAATCAAAATCTTTTGTTTGCTGATAAATTGGGATTGAAAAATATGGAGAAAATGCTCAATAAATTTTTCTAAAGCACTCCTTGTTGAATTTGTAAAATTTTTCTTTAATTGTATTAAATGAATATTCATAAAAATCATGTCGATTATCAATTAAATTTATGTTTTGCAATATGTCATGGAATATTTGAGTTACTTTTTTATTTTTATGAAATGAGAATGTATCTCCTACACCTATTTGATTATTTTCAAGCAAGTCACATAAATTTTGTTGTGCAAGTGGTGTGAATAATAATCTAAATTCAAGCTCATTATCTCTGTTTGGAGCATTTCAGTAAGCTTCAAATTTTGTGTTAGCAAGCGCGGTGAAATTGCGATCAGTATTTTTGCGTTTATCAATCTGTTTTTGTGTCTTTTTAACTAATGATTTTCTTTGGTTTTCTGACAATTCATGTATTTTTTGGGAATTTCTTGAAAATGATAAATTAGGCGCCGCCATTGAGAAAAATGTTATTCAAGATGTATCTGTGAAAAGCGGATAAGGTTTTATGACTTGAGCATGTAATACTTCAGTAACTGTTCTTTGAGAAACTTTTCCATCGTAGTTTGTGTATGTTTCACTGTATTGGATGGTCAATGTGCCATGATATGTTTTATCAATAATTTGGTGTGATTTTTCAGTCTTTATAATAAATGGATTTCCATAAATTGAGCCGGATTGAACATAGGTTGCCATTTTTTCAGCGTCATATGACTCATCTATATAACCATATTTATTTTTTAAATTGGCAATATCAGACATTTTTAAGCTTCTATTAAATTTGATTATTGGTAATGATTCTGACAAAATTTTAAATTTTGTTCCTGGTTTGAATAATAATCTTAATGGAAGTGTCTGATTATATGCAATTTCTTTTTCATCAAAAAGTAGTTTTTCTACTTTATTTTTTTCATTTTTAGTTAATTTTATTTTTTTATTAATGTTAAGAATTTGATTAACAAGAAGTAAAACAAATAATGTTATTCCAAGCAATAATGAAATGATTCCGCCAATAAACATTTGCGATTTTGGTAAAATCGCGTACTTTATCACAAATATCAAACCAACAATTGCTGTAATCGAGGATGCAACTATACCTATTATGTTAAAAATTGAGCCTGTTATCAATCCTTTTAGATGATTATTTACTGAAGCTAATTTCGCTTCGGTTTTATTAATTTTTTTAACTTGTTCAATGTTTTGTTCAACATTAATATTGGATTTTTCAACAAAATATTGGAAATGTTTGTCAATTATTTGATTATTCAGCTCATCGTATTGACCAAATTCTTTTAAAGGCTGATCTATTGTTTTTTCATTTTGCATATTTACCTCAAAATAATTTTACGAAATTAGTCGTTTTAGTTCTCAATATTTGTTTTTAAAATTTTTAAAAATGCTTCTTGCGGAACTTCAACTGAACCTAGCATTTTCATACGTTTTTTACCTTCTTTTTGTTTTTTAAGAAGTTTTTGACGGCGGGTTACATCTCCACCATAAAGCTTAGCAGTAACATCTTTTCGATATGCTTTAATTGTTTCACGTGCAATGATTTTTCCGCCAATTGCAGCCTGAACAGGGACTTCAAAGTTTTGTCTTGGGATTGCTTCTTTTAATTTTTGGCAAAGTTCTCTAGCTCTTGGATAAGCGTTATCACGGTGAGTAATGATTGTAAAGGCGTCAATTTTGTCACCATTTAGTAAAACATCAACTTTTACTAAATCAGTTTCTTTATAGCCAAATAAGTCATATTCAAATGATGCATAACCTTTTGTTGAGCTTTTTAATCTGTCAAAAAAGTCAACGACAATTTCGGCAAGTGGCATTTCATAAGTAATTTTGCTACGATTCCCATCTAATGATTCCATGTCTTTGTAAACGCCTCGTTTATTTTGACACAAGTCCATAACATTTCCAATAAAGTTATCTGGCACAATAATTGTTGCAAAAATATATGGTTCTTCAATGCGGTCAATGTATGTTTTATCAGGTAATAAAGATGGATTAGATATCATTTCTAATGTTCCGTCAGTTTTATAAACTTTGTACTCAACTGATGGTGAAGTTGCAATTACTGAAATTGCGTATTCTCGATTTAGTCGTTCTTGCAAAATTTCCATATGCAACATGCCTAAAAAACCAACTCTAAAACCAAAACCAAGCGCTTTTGATGTTTCTTGCTCTCAAGATATTGATGAATCTGATAAAGAAATTTTTTCCAAACTTTCTTTTAATTCCATGTAGTCTCTTGTATCAATTGGGTAAAATCCAGTGAAAACTACGGGTTGTTTTTTCTTGTAACCTGGCAATGGTTTTTCCGCCGGCATTTCTGCAAGAGTTATAGTGTCACCAACACTAACTTCGCGAGCATCGCGAATTGTGGCGGCTACTCAACCAACTTCGCCAGCGCGCAATACATCTTTTTTAACTTCTCAAGGACTTTTCACACCAAGCTCGGAAACTTGATTCAATTTTCCATTGGACATAAATTGAATTTTGTCATTTTTTTTCAATTGACCTTGAACAATTCTCACTAACATAACAACGCCGCGATACTCATCAAAGTATGAGTCGAATATCAATGCTTGTAAAGGTTTATTGTCATCTGCCTCAACTGGCGCTGGAATATATTTTTCAATAGCTTCAAGAACTTGTTCAATATTTAGTCCAGTTTTTGCTGAAATTGCTACAGCATTCGAGCAATCAAGACCAATAACTCTTTCAATTTCTTCTTTAGTTCTCTCGATGTCTGCTGAAGGCAAATCAATTTTGTTGATTATTGGGATAATTGTCAAGTTATTTTCAATTGCTAAATAAACATTAGCAAGAGTTTGTGCTTCTATCCCTTGAGTAGCATCAACAATTAAAAGTGCACCCTCGGTAGCAGCTAGAGAACGCGAAACCTCATAAGTAAAGTCAACGTGCCCAGGAGTGTCTATCAAATGAAAAATGTAATCTTTATACTTGATTTGAACTGCGTTTAATTTAATTGTTATTCCGCGTTCTCTTTCTAAGTCCATTGTGTCTAAAATTTGCTCTTCTAGATCACGTTTTGCAACTGTTTGCGTAAGTTCTAAAATACGGTCAGCTAATGTACTTTTTCCATGGTCAATATGCGCAATTATGGCAAAATTTCGAATTTTACTTTTGTCCACTTTAACCTCCTTGAAAATGCATAAATATAATATTATTTAATTTTAATATAAAATATTGAGTATTTGTTAAAATAATTCAGTAATTGTAAGGGAGCATCATGAAAATTAAAATAGATAAAGGACATACTAATATTTCTTATCGCGAAGGCGATGTTTTTGTGCAACAAAAAATGCGCAACGGCTTCAATCACGGGATTGATTATTCATTACTCAAACAATTTGATTTTGTTCCCAAACTTATTGAAAATGAATTCAATACGATAAAATGAGAATTTATTGAAGGTTATGAACCACAAATAAATTTTGACAACATTGAATTAATTGCAAAACAAATTAAAATCATCCATAATTCAAAATTAAAATTCCCAAAAAATAATATTGCCGCTAGAATAAAAAGCTATCGCAAAACTTTTAATGAACTAAAACAAAATGTTCCTGTTTTAAATGATTTTTATCGCTCAATAAACCAAACGCTAGCAAAAATGGACCGCTCAACTCCACTTCATAATGATTTGTGGCCATTCAATATGATTGAAAATAATGGCAAAATTTACTTTGTTGATTGAGAATATGCCACAATGGGAGATAAACATTTTGAGTTGGCATACATAATCGAATCAAGCAATATGAGTAAAGATTTGGAACAAAAATTTTTAGAGGCTTATGGCGAATATAATCCATTATTTTTATTGCGTCATAAAATGCTAGTAAATTACATTGTAATTTTATGAGTTCACACTCAAACTCCTGCACCATTTAACACTGAAATGTATCAGCAAAGAATATATGATTATGCAATTGAACTCAAAAAAATGACTGGCAATTAGCCAGTTTTTTTGCATTTTGTTTTAATAATTAATTAGAATGTAAATATAATTTATAATGTTAATTTGTAATCAATGGAGGCTTTTAATGTTCACAGAAAACGAAAAAAAATATAAGGCAATTTTAGCTAATTTACTTGATGTTGCGCCAAATGATAGTGCTGTTTTGACCAAGGTAGATAATAAATATAATTTTGACTTATTTAAATTATTTGGACAAAATGTTTGCAATGAAATATATTACAAAAGTAACTTTGAAGTTGATATTATTGAAGAAAAATTAAGTGTTGCTGCGGACCAAATTGCGCAATGCACTCAAGCTGATGAAGTTATTGAGATTTTAAATCGTTTTGATATCGAACACGAGAATAAAATCAAGGGACTTAAAAGAGATTTTATTTCAACCAAAGCAAGAATTATTGAAGAGTTACAAAAACAATTTCAAAAGCAATCTGTTAAGTGAAAAATGTTTTTAACTAAAGCTAAAGAAGTTAATGAACAAAGCAACACTTGACCTATTCACATTGGTTTTATGTTTGTAAAAGTAAAAATTGAAGATAAAGCCGTTTATGGACCACTATTTTTAAAGGAAGTAAACTTAGTTATCGAGAATGCTAGACCAAAATTGCAATCAGCTGGGGATATTAAACCTAATGAAAAATTACTTTTCTTACTAACCAATGCCAATTTTGATTTTGATACAAACTTTGATATTTCAGAACTATCCATTGATGAAGTGGTCAAAAGAGTGCGTGGAGTTTGGTCAAAAATTTATACTAATATTCCTAAACCAACAAGTATTTTTAATAATTATTTAAGCGAAGAGATTGTAAATGAATCTGTTGAATTTTGCCCTGGGATGGTGCTTGGTTTATTCCAACCTTCTGGTGGCTATATAAGAAATAGAATGATGCAAATAATCAAAAATAACGAATTAAATTCGATATTTACTTCCGATTTTCGGAAAGCAATCCATTCAAAAAGAATTGATGATTATTTATTCGATGAGCGCAAAAGTTTGTTCAAAATAACTCCAACAAACTATAGTCAAGACAAGGCAATTGCTTCTTCATTGTTGCAAAATACATTGATTTGAGGCCCTCCGGGCACAGGTAAATCGCAAACAATTGTAAATTTACTTGCAAATATCCTAGTTTATAAAAAAACAGCACTAGTTTGTTCTCAGAAAAAAGCGGCACTTGATGTTATTTTAAAAAGACTTGGTTCATTGAGAATATTTTGTTTGCCTATTTTGTATTCAAGGGCTAATGCGAACAAAAAAGCTTTCTATAAACCTTTACAACAATACATAGATTTTCTTGAATATTTTAATGAAGAAAACAAGCTAAAAAGATTGTCAATTATTAATAAAAGCGAAAAAGACTTTGTTGATAAAATTGGTGAATTAAAACAAAATCCACGCTTTGATTCAGTTGCTAAAATTTTAAGTAGAATTAAGCCGTATTTTGAAAAATTAACTTTTGAGGCATGAAATCTACTGTTTCAATTACCAAATATTTTAGTTTATCCAGAGATTGTCAAATTCGAATCTCTTAGAGAAGCTCAAAAATGAATGTTAAAAAATAACAAAGTGCAATGGTCATTTTTCTCACAAAAAAGAAGAAAAGTTTCACAAACTACTGAAAAAATATTCAATATTTTCAATAATACAGGTCTTAATGTTTCCGAACTAACTCAAATTGTAAGCGAACTTGAACCAGATGATTTTAACTTAATCAAAAACATGCTTGAAATTACCAATATCAAGCAAAATGAATTGATTAGTGATGAAAATGAATTAAAAAAATATATTGCAACATATATTATTGAGCGAATGGAAAATCTTACTCAAGAAGAAAAAGAGCAATACACTGAATTTTCTTCAACAATAAGAACAGCTAAATTAGAGCCATATAAATTTATTAACTACTTTACTTCATTAATTAAAAAAATGTTCCCAATTGTTATTATTACCCCTGAAGTTGATATGTCAAGTTGAGAAAAAAATGAATTTGACTATGCAATTTTAGATGAATCAAGCCAAATATTTGTTGAAAAAGGATTGCCTGTTGTATATTTAGCAAAAACTAAAGTTTTAGCAGGTGACCAAGAACAAATGAAGCCTTCTAACTGATTTGGAATCAGGGTTAATGATGATGAAACAGTTTACGGAATGACCGAATCATTGCTAGACTTTGGTCAAGCTGTCAAAATCCATAATATTTTACTTAACAAAAACTATCGTTCAAATCATGCTGCATTAATGACATTTAGTTCTAAACATTTTTACAATTCTGACTTAGATGTTATTGATTCGGGATTGGTTGAATCAAATTCAAAACCTGTTGAAGTAATCGAGGCGAATGGAGTATGAGAAAATAACCAAAACCTTGTTGAAACTCAAATAGCCCTTAATTTAACTAAAGATTCATTAAACAATTACGAAAAAATCATTCTATTGTGCTTCAATAGTAAACAACAAGAATATTTAACAAAAACAATTTTTGAAAAATATCCTGAATTGGAAATTGCAATGAAAAATGAAACTTTATTACTTAGAAATATTGAAAATATTCAAGGCGATGAAGCTGACTTGGTTATTGCAATGGTTGGATATGATAAGAATGCAACTATTCACTCAACATATGTTGGTCGTCCAGGCGGTAAAAATGCATTAAACGTGGCGATTTCTCGTGCAAAAGATAAAATGATTGTTGTTAAATCATTAAAATCCGAAGATGTTAAAATAACTACTGAAAATGAAAATCTTTATGCTTTTAAAAAGTGGCTCGAATTCCTAGAATTAAATGATGAACAAAGAAAAGACTTTTTAAATATCAGTAAAAAAAGAAAATTAAATAGTGATTCTGAATTCGCAATTGAAGAAAGCGAATTATTTATAGAAATTGAAAATTATTTACACCAAATTTCAGATGGAAAGAATTGAATTTCTATTCATAAACATCAAACACTAGGTACAATAAATGTTGACTTTTTAATTAAACAAAATGGTCAAAATGCATTTGTAATTATTGTTGATAATTTCGATTATTCCGGAAGTTATGATAAATATTTACAGTTTAATGACTTGTGCAAATTTATTGAAACCAAGAAATATGATTTGTTCAAGGTTTCTAAACTTAATTGACATGAATTATCAAGTAGAATTAAAGAAAAAATCTACTCATTTACTGAAATTCAAACAACAAATGAGGTTTTTGAGCCAAACAATGAATCGCAAACTACAATTAATAAAATTGAAGAAGAAAATATCGTTACTAGTGTTGAACAATACAAAAATAATTTAAGACACGACACTGAAAACTATGATATTTTAGAGGGTGAAGAAGAAAATTTTGTTGAAGAAAAAAATAACACTGATTTATTTTATGATAATGCTTCTATCACACAAGAACAAATTGATGAAGAATTAGATAAATTCACTAATGAAATAAATGAAGATGAATTAACTAATTCAATGGAAAAATCTTTATTTAGGGAAAATTCTACACAACAAAATCAATTAAATGACAATGCGCAAAATGACGATTTTTTCACTTCTGAAACTCAAATTACTCAATCAAATGATTCAATGAATTTTGAAATTAGCGAAGATAATCAAACTGATGAATATTCATTAACTGCCGAAAAGAACGCAATGAATAATGTTTTTGACAAATAAAAAGCCGTTTGCTCGGCTTTTTATATTTCAGGAAGAATTTTGCTCATATTTGACTTATATACACCCACGCCAGGTTGATTAAATGGATTTACTCCAAGTAAATAAGCTGACATAGTTAAAGAAATCATAAAGAATTGGAATATATAACCTAAATTGTATTCGTCAAATTTATCAAACTCAATTACTATATTGGGAATGTTTGCGTCAATATTGTGTGCTTGCAAGGTCGCTTCAAATACTGCTCAATTTACTTTGTGTAATGATTTTCCATCAAGATAATTGATTTTATCTAAATTTTCCTCATCTTTTGTCAAAAAGTAATCAACATTAGGGTTTTTTAACACCAGTGAAGTCTCAAATAAGATTTTAGACCCTTCTTGAATAAATTGACCAAGTGAATGCAAGTCCGTTGAAAACATTGTTGAAGCGGGAAAAATTCCCCTACCATTTTTCCCTTCGCTTTCTGCATATAATTGTTTTCATCATTCTTGAATTTGTCTTAGTTTTGGTTCATATGAAACAAATAATTCAAGCGAGTAATTTTGCTTGCTTAAAATGTGTCTTGTAACAGCGTATTGATATGCTTCATTGTCTTTAATAAGATGCGACGAGTTATCTTTAATAGCTTGTTGTGCTCCTAATAAAATGTCATTTGTATTCAATCCTGCACACATGAATGGAAAAATTCCAACTGGACTTAAAACACTGAAACGACCACCCACATCATCAGGAATTATCAATGTTTTATAGCCCTTTTTATCAGCTAATTCGCGCAGTACACCATTTTTTTCATCAGTTGTTGCAACAATTAAATCTTTTGCCCTTACCGCCCCTACTTTTGCTTCTAAAAGCTTTCTAAACTCTCTAAATGCAATAGCAGTTTCAAGAGTTTTACCGCTTTTTGAAATAACATTAATTGCAAAGCGTTTATTTTCAACATATTTTAATTGCGATGCAAGACTTTCTGAACTAACATTGTAGCCACTAAAAACTAATTCCATACTAGGTTTTTTAATTGAGTATTGTCCATAGATAAATTCATAGCCAGCAAGCGCGCCTAAATATGAGCCACCAACTCCAATAACTACAACTGTTTCAATTCCCATATTTATTCATTTTTGATTGATATTGGTCATTTTTTGGTATTCATCATTATTTAGTTTAAAAGGTAATTCCATTCAACCTAATCAATCTTTTTCAGTAACTGTTTTTGCCTTAATTGAATTATGAATTTTAGAAACTTTTTCTTGATACTTGTCAAGTTCGCTATATTTAATTGCTTTATCAATCTTTAAATTTATTGTTTTCATTTTAACTCCTAATTAAATGGATTTTTTCTTTTTATGTATCACTCGAATATGTTTGCTCAATAAATAAAACAAACTAATGAACCTAAAACAAACTCTGAATTAGAATTTAGTTCAATAACAATTGTTTGAGTGTGTGCGACATTGTTGAATGTATTAAGAATCCCATCAAAACTTAATGATGTAAAGTGGCTTAACCTGTTTTGCTTAAATTTTGGCACACCATCATTAACCAGCAACTCAGGTGTTATTCGATAGTCATGTTTTAAACTATTAATATGAATTAAACTTACAAAAAAATTATTCATAGTTAGCGTGTATGGTCCATAGGTATAAATATCATTAGGAAAAATAATTGATGTTGACCAAAAGTTATTTTTGATGCTTTTTGAATTATTTAATAATAGATAATTATTGAATAGATTTTTGACCGATTCATTTGTAAATGTCAATAAATGCGTCTGTTTGTTTTGTTTAAGTTCTGCCAAAGCATATGCGTATTGAAAAGCTAAGTTATCTTTAATATTTTCGCCTGAATAATCTTGACTTGCGACTACATATCCTTCTAAAACATTGGAAATATCAACGCCTTTTAAAAATAATAATAAAAGGTTAATTTCGCTAAAAAATGAGTGTTTTTCATCAAGGATATTAGGTATTATTAACCGGTTTTTTTCTTCAACATCAATAAAATTTAACTGTTGCTCAATTATTTCTTTACCAATAATAAAAGACTTATCTAATGTGCGATAATAGCCAAAATTTACTTGTAAATAATTCAACATCATTTTTACGAATTCAATAAAGTTTAAATTGAATTCGGATAATTTTGAAAATATAAAAGAAGTAGTTTCGAAGTCAAATGTATTTTTTATATATTTAAATTGACTAAATCATTTATTTATTGGTTCATCAGAATTTATGAATATGTAATTAATTTTGTTATCTGTTAAGGTATCGAATTTGAATATAAAATCTAATCCACCAACAAAATTATTATAAGTAATTGTATCTGTGAAAATTATTAAGGTTTTAGTGTTTTTGGAAATTATTAATTGTGAAATTTTTTGAATTTCTAAAATATTATTCGCGCTGAAATTTAGCGCTAGTTCATGAAAACCAAAGTTTTCAAATCCGTCTATATTTTTTCGCCTAATTCTATGAATTATGTCAATTGCTTTTGCTACTAAATCATCATTATTAAAGTCCGGATAATAATTATAAAATTTAAGATTTAACCTTGCCATGATTATCCTCTTTTGCGTGCTTTATAATTTTGTATTTCCATATTTATTGATTTTTTTAGGTTCTCAAAACCATGTTTTGTTTCTTTCAATTCTTCAATGAATGGACTTTTAGAATAGTAACTATGATTCATTTTAAAATTACCTATTCCAGTCTTAGTTTGGTTATTAATTTCTTCAACATAGAAGTTAACTTTATGACGTAGTTTAAAATCATTATACAAGTTTTTTCAACCTCAATCGGTTATGTTTTTTTTAGGTATTTCAAAAACATATTTTTTAGTAGTTTGCACTGTTATTCCGTCATTGCAAATATGAATTATTTTTCCAAATAAAATATCACCTTTTTTATTCATATTTGTATTATAAATGAAAATTAAAATATCATAAGAGATTATTAAAAATGAACACACTCAGCTTTGGATATCTTGTAATTTTACTAATTAATTCATTTTTCAATTGAATTGGTAAAAAATAATTGCTTAAAAAATTGCTATCATTTTTTGTTTTTTTAATATAATTTTGTTATCTATATTTATATAGATTTAAATATTAATTTAGGAGTATTAATGTCAAACAAAATAATGGCCTCAACAGAGCTAGCTTACTACATTTCATTAGAGCAAGATGTTTTGCTAGACTCACTTAGAAAATACAAGAATAAAGTACAAAAAATTTCTCAAAACCTAGATCACACTAGAGTTAGTCAAGATGAATACTTTAGAATTAAACATAATTTTGCTCACGTTGAAGAGTTAATCACGGACTTACTACAAGTTAAAACTTATAGTTTCCATGAAGAAACAAAATTAGCATTTGAAGAATTAAAAATTGCTATAAGCGACATAATCCAAAAACTTTGCATCGATTACACAGTTGAAGATGCACCTCAAACACAAGCGTATACAAAAAATGAAAATGGAATTTTTGAATTAGTTTCATTTGAAACATCATATGTATTAAACAATGATAAATTTATTATTTTTGAGCCAGTTAATGAATACAAATACACTCATATAACTGCAAGCTTTGTTGAAGAATCAACTACCGAAATGCATGAACCTGTTCAAGAAACACAAACTACAGTAACAACACAAGAAGAAATGAAAGAAGTTGTTGAAGAAAACCAAGAAAAAGAAGATGAAGCAATTGAAATTATTGAGCTAAAAACAGAAGTTAAAGAAGCTAAAAATGATGAAATAGCAAGAACAACAAATTACTACTTTACAAAAGAGTCAAGATGAACATGATTGTTTGTATTTCTTTTAGCAATTGTTTTAATTGCTGTAGTAGTTTTAGTTGGTTTGCATTTAATTGATTCGTTAACAATCAATGGTATTTTCAACAAGTAGAAATTAAAAAATATGTTAAACAAAGATAAAAATATCTCTTTATTGATAAACCATCTAAAAACTTTTGGTTTTGTTTTTCAAGGTAGTGAAATTTACGGCGGTTTAGCAAATACGTGGGATTATGGACCATTAGGTTCACTACTTAAAGACAATATAGAAAATTATTGAAAAGATTTTTTCATTAAAAAAGAAAAAAACAACCATTTAATTGATTCGAAAATTTTAATGAACCCACAAGTGTGAGTTACATCAGGACACGTTGTTAACTTTAATGATCCATTGATTGAAAACAAAGTTAATGGAAAACGCTACCGTGCTGACAAATTAATTGAACAATTAAACCCTAATATCAATGCCGAAACACTAAGTTTTGATGAAATGAAAGAATTTTTAGTTGAAAACTTAAAGGAATATGAAGGCTCTAAAACTAATTGGAGTGATGTTAGAAAATTCAATTTAATGTTTGAAACTAAACAAGGCGTTACTGAAGAATCAAAAAGTAAAGTTTACTTGCGGCCAGAAACGACGCAAGGTATTATGGTTAACTTTAAAAACGTACAAAGAGCTACAAGATCGAAATTGCCAATGGGTATAGGTCAAGTTGGTAAAAGTTTTAGAAATGAAGTAACTCCAGGAAACTTTATTTTCAGAACAAGAGAATTTGAACAAATGGAGCTTGAAGTATTCACTCATCCCGACGAAGCTGAATCAATTTTTAACTATTACATTCAAAAATCATTGGAATTCGTTAAAAATCTAGGATTGAGTGAAAAAAATACTCGACTAAGAGCTCACGAAAAAGAAGAGTTAGCTCACTATTCATCAGCAACTAGCGATATTGAATATAATTTCCCATTTGGTTGAGGTGAATTATTAGGAATTGCTAACAGAACTAATTTTGACCTTACGGCACACCAAAATGCAACCGGCGAAAATTTAGAATACCTAGACCCTAACACCAATGAAAAATTCATTCCTTATGTAATAGAACCTTCAATGGGTCTTGATAGATTGATGTTCGCGATTTTGATTGAATCATATGATGAAGAAGAATTGGAAAATGAAAAACGAATCATTCTTCGCTTAAACAAAAACATAGCCCCTTACAAGTTTGCAATCCTACCCCTTGTTAAGAAGTTGAGTCCAAAAGCTGATGAAATTTTTTCATTATTACAAAGTCGTGGAATCAGTGTAACCTATGACGAAGCAGGTTCAATTGGTAAACGTTATCGTAGACAAGATGCAATTGGTACACCTACTTGCATAACCATTGATTTTGACACACTAGAAGATAATTCAGTTACTTTAAGAGACCGAGACTCTATGCAACAAATCAGAGTAAAAATATCTGATTTACACAAGTATTTTTAAATTATGAGCACAAAATTGAAACAAATCCATGACGATATCATTGGCAAAATTGATATCGTGAATGAATTAGCAAAACACATTACTTTAACTCGTAAAGGTCAAAGTTATGTTTCTTTATGCCCTTTTCATGACGATTCAAACCCATCAATGAATATAAGTTCACACAAACAAATATTTAAATGTTTCGTTTGTGGCGAGGGTGGAGATGTTGTTAAATTTGTTTCAAAATTCAAAAAAATAACTTATACAGACGCTTTAAAGTATTTACTCAATGCATACAATATTTCCTATGACCAAAACACATTTTATGATGCTAATTCAAAATACAATGAAACTGATTTAGCTATATTTGATTTGCTAGAAAGAGTAAATTCTCTATTCAAATTAGAATTTAACAAACTAAAAAATTCCAAACTTAATGATTTTTACACTTCTCGCAAATTAACACCACAACTAATTAATGATTTTGATATTGGTTATGCTGACCCATTAGTCTTTGAAAAAATATTTGGCGACGAAATCAACCAAAATAAATTGCTTTTTATTCGCGCCGGCTTAATAAACCCCAATACCAATACTTTCATTTTTAAAAATAGAGTTACCTTTGCCATTAGAAATAATGATGGCAAAATTGTTGGTTTTAGTGCGCGTTCTATTGACAAAAATGAAAAACCAAAATACATTAATAGTTCAGAATCTAAGCTGTTCCAAAAATCGCAAATTTTATACAATTATTACCTTGCAAAAAACAATATAAAAGACAATACTTTGATAATTTGTGAAGGATTTTTTGACATAATAGCTCTTTATAAAGCCAACTTCCAAAACTCTGTTGGACTTATGGGAACAGCGCTAACCTCTAAACATTTACCTTTTTTAAAAGATAAAAAAATAATACTTTTTCTAGACGGTGATGAAGCAGGACAAAGTGCTTCAATAAAATCCGCACAATTTTTATTGGCTAACAATATCAATGTAAACATCGTTAATAACAAAACAAAAATGGACCCTGATGAAATTTTAAATCAACTAGGGCTAAACAAAATTAATGAATTAATCAATCACTCAGTTGATTCTTTGGATTTCATTTTCAATACACTAATAATTAGACACAATGTTTCATCTGGAGAACAAAATAATTTAACTAATATATCCAAATTCATTCGTGAATTCAATGAATATATTAAATTCGCGCCAACTAATGTGCAAGAATTTTACATAAATAAAATCAAAGAAAAATTTAAATATGATGCTTCAAAAGACATAGAATCAGGCTCTTTAAATAAAACTTTTAATGATTTTGATGCTGATTATGAATTTAACAATTTTGCTCATTTAAATAACATAGACAACTATACTCCTATATTTAGCAATGATCCAATTAATCAAACTCCAAACTTTGCAATTTCTAAAAAGAAAAACAAAAAAATTAACAAATTAAGCAATGTTGATAAATTATTTTATTTAATTTTATACCACGACGATTTAAGAGAATTATTCATTGAAAAAGCCGCTAATGAAAACACACTAAGGTGAAAAACACACGGTTGAGAACCTTATCAAATTGATATTTACCAAAATATAACCAACAATCCTAAGTTAACTAGCGAACAAAAAAACCGCATGATTCAACAACTAAGCGATAATTTTGAGCCATCATTAAAGCTAAACGAATTAGTTAAAAGTTTTAACTCAAATAATTCGCAAGCAGAGAAAATAAGTGATTTTATGTTCATTTATGACCTGGCCAAAATCGAGAGCTTTAAAACTAACACAAGCAAAATAATAAATCCAGATAATAAGTTTTTATTTTCTTCAAGTAATGCTGCTCTTGAACAACAAACAGAAGATACACGACAATTAATTAAAAAAATAGAGGGGAAATATGGAAAAAACAAATAACGAACTGCAAGCAGTTTTGAATATGGTTGAAGACCATGCCAAATCAACTAAGAAAAAACAACTCTCTCAAACTCAAGTTTATGATTATTTAGATAAAATTCAAGTCGAAATTCCGGATGAATTAATGGATGAAGTGCTAATGAAACTTCATGAAAAAGGCATAATTTCTGACGAAGCCGATGATGGAGATTTTGATTTTGTTGATGAAAAAGATATTCTTGGCGAAATTGATGAAGAAATAGACGATGAAATAGACGAAAATCTAGAATCTGACGAAGGTGCGCCAAGTAAAAGTGATGAATTTAAAAAGCACATTGACATTGAAGAAGAATTTGATGAGAATCTAGATAGCGAAATTTCTTTTGATAACGATGACGAATACGACTCATATACAGGAGAATATGGCTATGACGACTATGAATATACCGATAGTTCAAGCTATGATGACGATGATGATGAGGAAGAAGAAATAATTGTTGCAAAAAAAGAAGAAAAAAAGAAAAAAGAAACCAAGAAAAAATCTAAAGATATAACTGACGATGATCTTGAAATCGAAACATATGACGACGAAGAGATTGACCTTTCAAAAGAAGACCATATTTCAACTAGCAATTTAAGAAACAAATTAACCGAAACTAACGATATTGTTAAATGATACATGCGTTGAATTGGTAAATATGGAAAACTTTTAACAAAAGAAGAAGAAGAAAAACTTGCTTACGAAATGGAAAAAGGTGGTTTTCGTGGCAAGCGCGCACGTGATAAATTAATTAAACGTAATCTTCGTTTAGTTATAAATAATGCTAAAAAATACAAAAATCGTGGCTTAAGTTTTATCGATTTAATATCTGAGGGCAACTCTGGAATTGTTAAAGCAGTCCAAAAATATAATGTAAGCAAAGGTTTTAAATTTTCAACCTATGCAACTTGATGAATTCGTCAAGCAATAACTAGAGCAGTTGCTGACCAAGCCCGTACAATTCGTGTACCTGTTCACATGGTAGAAACAATAAACAAAATTACAAAAATTGAAAGAGAATTGCACCAAGAATACGGAACCGAGCCTTCTGATGAAGAAATCGCCGCAAAATTTGGTCAAGGTTATACTGCAGAAAAAGTTAGATATATCCGTAAAATAAATATTGACCCAATTTCACTAGACAAACAAATTGGTAAAGAAAATGACTCATCATTTTCTGACTTTGTAAAAGACGAAAGCGTCGTAAATCCAATTGATTACGCATCACAAGAAGAACTTGGTGAAATGTTGAATGAAGTTTTAACCCAATCATTAGACAAAGATGAATACGCACTAATTTGCAAGCGTTATGGAGTCGGCGTTGATGAAAATGGTGAAAAATACCAAATTACTCCTCTTGAAGATTTAGCAAAAGAACGAGGAGTTTCTAAAGAGCGTATCCGCCAAATTGAAAACAAAATTTTACGTAAATTAAAGAATTCTACTCGTAAAGGTAAAAATTTAAAGGACTTTTACAGATAATGCAAATTCGTAAAGTAACTAAATATTTACTTGAAAAATACCCGCTTGAAAAAGCAGAAATTTGAGATCCTGCTGGCTTTAGTGTTAAATTTAACTTGAGTGAAAAATTAAATGGCATAGTTTGCGCAATTGATTTAACTCACGACGTGTTAAATAAAGCAATTTCACAAGGTGCTAATTTAATAATTGTTCACCACCCTTTTAAATTTGCGCCAACATGAAAAGATGAACTTGAATTAGCGCCTTATAAAGCCACAATTTTAAGGAATCTAAAAAAATACCGAATAAATGTTCTTTCATTACACACAAACTATGACAACAATTTTGAAGGAACTTCACACCAAATTGCATTCGCACTTGGATTGCAAAATAAAATTAATTTTGCCGAGCCATATCCTTGTTTAATTAATGCTAATTTATCAATCAACGATCTAAAGCAAAAATTTACCAATTCATTGAATTTGCATTCATTTAGAACAAATTCAATGAACACAAATAAAATCTACCAAAATATAGCAATTCTTTCCGGATCAGGCCCCGCAACACTAGCGCTGGCATTAAAAAACCAAGCGAATTTAATACTTACAAGCGATATCAAATGAAATGAGTGATTGCTGTATAAAGAACATAATATTGATGTTTTAGAATTATCGCATCTTGATGAACAAGTTTTTGCAATTGATATATGCAAACAAATAAAAAATAAATTTAGTGATATTAATGTCACAACACACCTTATGGTTGAACCATACACAAATTTGTAACGGAGTTATAATGGATTTTACTAATATTTTCAAAAAACAAAAAGAGCTAGATTTAGCTATTTCATCCCGCGAAGATCTAAGCAGTGTTACAACTGATGAATGAAGAGCTAAGTGATCATTAGCGCTTCTTGTCGAGTTTGCAGAATTTGCAAACGAAGTTCAATGTTTTAAATATTGAAAAAAACACAAAGAAATTAATCATAGTGCTATTTTAGAAGAATTTGCAGACGTATTGCATTTTCTAGGTTCATATGCTTACAAATTAGAAGTACACCCAATTATTGAACCAAAAATTGTTTCAAAATATCCAACCGACCAAATATTAGAAATATTTAAAATTGCTTCAAATTTAAAAAGTGAAATTAACAAAGAAACAATCGCCGACTTATTAGCATTATCGCTTGGCTGCGCCAAATTGTTAAATTATAGCGATGAAGATATTGTAAAATGATACGAAATTAAAAATCAAAAAAACTTCGACCGCATTAAAAACCATTACTAATGAGCTCTTAAGCTCATTTTTTTAATAAAAAAAGCCTAAAAGGCTTAAATTTCTATTTTGAATTGTCGTCTTGCTCGACAATTTGCGCAGGTTCTTCGTCTTTAAATTTACTTTTATAACTTGGATGAATATTATAATCTTCTGCGCCGCGGTGAATTTGTGAATGATTTGTTAATTTAGATGCCTTTTTAATGTAGAAAAATGCAGAAATAAAACTTAAAACTAGAGACGCTAATAAAGGAATGTTTATAACAAATCAAATTAAAATTCTTATTCAACTATGATTATAAACGTCAGTTTTTGTTGACATAAAACCTATAACATCCAAAGAAGGTCAAACAATATTGAAAAATAATATTCAACACACTGCAACAGTAAGAACGATAGTTTTAATTTTACCTCAAATTGACGCTGAAATATCTTGTCTGTGTTCTTTCATTACAACCCGGCAACCATCAACAATTAAATCTCTTAAAATCAGTAGTGTAACAATTATAAATGAAACATATCCTCTTGTAATTACTGCTAAGAAAATTAATGCGGAGGTTGTAATTAACTTATCAGCAATTGGGTCTCATAATTTGCCAAAAGATGTTATCAGATTTCTTTTTCTTGCTATTTTTCCATCGAAATAATCAGTTATCATAGCAGCTAAAAAAATTAAAAACATTAAGACTAATATTATTCTTGAAACAATTCCTCACACAAATATTTGCTTGTCTATATTAAGAAAATTATTTATATTGCCATTCATATTAGACAAACTATGTGCCACAAATTCTTGTAAAATCAAGTATAAACAACCCAAAATTATAAAAGGAGCAACCAAAATAATTCTAATTATTGTTAACTTATTTGGTGTATTAAGTTCTCTGAATTTCATTATTGTAAAACTCCTCAATTTCTTTTTGAGCTAATTCAAAATTATCTTTTTCAACTTGCTCGTCTATTAAAAACATTCTTGAATTAATAAATTCATATACATCCTTAAGGTTTCTTCAATTAGTTGACCGAACATCCCTTAAATAAGTGTAATTAGTAAAAATATCTTTTGCATCAATATTATCAATAATTAATTCTTTAAAATCAGATTCTTTTTGTTTTTCAATTAGATATTTACGAGCAGTATCAACAATATAATTCATTTTATACTCGCCAATACTTGGCACAAATTCATCAATTAATTTTTGATTATGCTTAATTAAAAAATGTAATCTTAATACAATATGTTTTTTGTATTCTTCAGTTTTATTAATTAATTCGATTTGTTTTAATTTACGACGTTTTTTGGAAATTTTATCCTTTATAAATGAATATATAAAATAAATTACCAGTGCTGCAACAATAACACCAAATAAAATTCATGTTCACATATTGACCTCCTAATAATGAATAATTATATATGTTAATAATTAAATACATAAACTAAATCTTATATATAATAATTCTATGAAATTTAAAAAATTATTAAATCCATTATTTGTTATTGCTATGCCTCTAGCACTGAGTGCCTGTGGCAAAATTAATGCCGAAAATGAATATCAAGCTTTCAAAACACAAGTTAAATTAGCCAATCAAAAATTTGCTCAAATTAATAAAGAATACGTACAAGCGGATAAAAAAGACCAATTTATATTAATTGAAAATTATTTTTTAAATGACTTAATAATTTACAAAAATAACATAAAAAATAATCAACAACAAAGCAAAAATTTTCAATCAAGAGTAAATGAATCACTAATTAAAATAAAAAATATTTTAACTAATAATGACGCAGTAAATTTTGATCAAGAAAAAGCAAAATTTGATTCGCTAAGCAGCGAAGTTAAATTACAAATTGAAGAATATAGCAAAAATTTTAAGCAATTTTACTACGCAGTTAAGTCTATATATGAAAATTTTTCACATTTTGCTCAAAAAGCTTTAAAAATTAAAAGCAGCTCAATTATTAAAAAAATCAATAAGGATTTAGAAAAACTGAAAACTTTTTTAACAAAAGAAAAAAACGAAAAAGTGCTTGAAAAAATCTATTTAGACAGCAACAAAATAGGATTAGTAAAAGAGCAATCTAAAAAAATTATTAACGATTTACAAACTAAAATAACTAAGTTAGATTTGAATTATTATCATAATTTAATTGATAAAATTAATCAAATTTCAAACATTAATTTTGAAAGTAACATAATCTCTTATAGTGATAAAAATATTCTAGCTATTGAAATTGATTTTATTCATTTAATGTATATTGAATTTTTAACCAATTCAATTGAAAAACCAATTGAGAATGTAAATAATTTTAAAATTAATATTGATGAAATAAATTCAGTAATTGATACTGTTTACCCTATTAAAAATGAATACTACAAAACAGTGTTTAGTCAATATTTAGAACTAGTTAATTTAATAAATAAATTAGGGCCTAATTCAAGTGAGCAAATCAATAATAAACACCTTAAAAATCAAGCAAATCTTTGAGCACAAAATTTCAAAATAACTTTTGAAAAATTCCTTAGTTGAGAACAAAAAATTAACAACAAAGAATTGATTAATTACAAAGATAATTTTCAAGATAACTTGGCATTTAATCAAAGATTAAATCCAAAACAAATAATATTTACTAACACATTTAACTTTATTAAGGCTAGGGTTGAATAGGTTAGTTTTTTATTATTAATATATAATATTTAAGCTTATAAAAACTACGTACGCATGTTATTTATAAGTATTGGTATTTCAGCGATGGACGCATCGCAAGAAAGGTAATATGAATAAAAATAAATTACTATTGACGCTTGGCGCAATGTCTGCTACATTGGCTATTTCATCTCCATTGTTAGCTGCATCGTGCAAGAAAGAAGATGTAATACGTTTTGATGTAACCTTCTCAAGAGGTAAAGATCAATGAAACGCTTTGGATGATGTAATTAAAGTCTACAATGCAAAAGTTGATGAATATCATGCACAAAAAAATAAAGAAATAAAAGAACTTGAGCAAAAAATTGCTATAGCTAAAAAAGAAGATAAAAAAGAAGAAAAAGAAACTTTAAATAAAAAATTAGAAGCTATAAAAGCTGAGTTAGCTGAACATATAAAAGTTAAATTAGATAATATAGGTTCAGGTTATGGTGCAGGTCATGGAAGCATTGTTACAAACCTAAAAAACAAAAATATTTCTAGCTTGCCAAATATTACAGTTAACTATGGTTCAACAATCAGTGAGATTGTTAACTATGGAAAACAAGTTGATATTAGTGATAAAGCTAGATTTGGTAATCTAGCAATTTCAAGAGATTTGCTAGATCCGAGATTCACTAAAACAAATGATAAAATCTCAGGTGTTAAACCTAACGGTCTATACTCTGTTCCATTTTTTAAATCAACAGTTGCTTTTGGTATAAATGGTCCAATTTACAAATATGTTTTTAAAACATTAAAAGAAGCTGGATTAACAATCGATGCTAAATTAACTAAACAATTCAAATTAGATGATAATTCATGAGAAGAAGATATTGAAGTAATTAAAGGTGAAGGTTACTTTGGTAAAGCAAAAAGTAATGAAGATATCAAAAAAATCTTTACAAAAGAAAGATATCCTGAAAATACAATTAAAGAAGATATTTTCAAAGATTTTTCATCTCTTCTTAAATTCATCACTGATGCAATTCAAATTTTTGAAACATCATCAAATGTTTCAAAATCATCGGTTGCATTGCTAGGTATTGATGACCCTTCAGGAATTATTAATACAACACTGTATTCAAACCTAAATGCTGATGATAGTAAAATGCTAATGGCTGTTACTGATTCAGGTGGCACTTCAAAAGTTAACTTTGAAAACATTAAAGACAATAACTCAGAAGTGCACAGAGCATTCAAAGAGCTATATGATTTAATGAAAGAAGCAATTCAAAAAGGTGCTTTAAAAATATTTGGTGGTGGTTCATATTCATCATCTGACCAAGTACAACATAAATTAGGCGGTAACTTTGGTTCGACAGCGGGTTACACACATAACTTCACTGGCAACAGATCTGTTATTGTATCATTTAATGATGGCCCTACATTAACCTCAGGTAAAGTAATCACAAATGGCAAAAATGCATTAATTTTCATGAACGATAACACAAGACTTCTTCAAGAAAAAGTTGATGAAAAAGCTCCTGCTGGTGTTTACTTAAAAGCTGAAAAATCTATCATAGATAAAATTGTTAAACTTGAAACAGATACACAAATTATCTATGTAAAAAGCAATGATCAAAATCTAACTAAGATTAAAGAACTTGCCAAGGGTAATGATTTTGAAGAAATAGGTGAAATTACACAAGTTAAAAGAAGTTTTGCTCAAAAAGCAGACGGAACTAAAGATACACAACCAAAAGACACAGAAACAAAATACACTTTATTCCAAATTAAAGCTACAAAATCTAAAGAAGAAAGTAGCAAATACAAAATTTCTATTGGAAATGATAACTCTCTACAAGAAGAAGAATTAGTTGTTATCACTCCACCTCAAAAACTTAAAAAAGAAGACCTAAGAACAAGTGCTTTTCTACAAGGTCCAAACTTATTTGTTATCGACAAAGGTGATAGACACAATAAAGCAACTATGCACTTTTTAAAATTCATGACTGATCTAAATGCTAAACATATATTTGGCAAATCAAAAACTGAAATGACAGCATTTGATTATATTTCAAAAACAGCTTCATATGTTATACCATACAAAGGTTTTGAAGACAAAGTTAAAAAAGATGAATCTGTAATTGAAAACAAATATGTTAAGTTAGCAAATGATTTATTTGTTGATAATAATATTACATGATATGAAGAACCTAACGACAAAAACTCAAGTCCATTTAGAGAATCATTGAATGCAATATTAAAATCAAGCAGTGAATCAATGCGTGGTGGCAAAGGAACTACAGATTTTGAAAAAATAGTAAGTAACATTAAAGAAAAAACTAAAGGTTTAAATAATAAATAATTAACTATAAATTCCCCTATATCATTTGCATTTGCAAATGGTATATTCGTTTTAATTTTATTTTCCGGAGGGAACATGAGTAACTTTAAAAAGTTAGGCTTATTAATTACAGGTTTTAGCCTAACAACATCTTTTGTGAGTGCATCATGCACAAACACAAAGTTATACAATAAAAATGTTAAAGTTAAAGGCGAAGGAAAATGAGACATAAAATTAGATAAAAATTCAGAATTCGTAAAATCAAAAGTTTTTAAAGCCAAAATCGTAGGTCATTCAGATGGTGATACTTTCACTGTTGAAGCACTTGAACAAGTATTATCAAATAGTATAAATGTTGGTGATCATATAAAACTAAGACTTGCAGGTATTGATACGCCTGAAAAAGCAGTTGGCAGCCAAAAAGCAGTTAACCCTGAATTACACTGAGCCAAAAAAGCTTCTGCATTTGCAGAAAAAACATTGCCAATTGGCAAGGTTGTTCACGTATTTTTTGGCACAAAAGACGGATTTAGTAGACTTACTGCTGATGTATTTTTCAAAAAAGATGGCTCAGAAGCTGCAAACTACTGAGATGCAGATACATCTTATTGTGTTGAAATAACAAAAGCAGGATTAACACTGCCACACGCAAGTAATGCTCAAAAAGCAACCGAAGCTGACAGCATTGAATATTACACATACTATCCAATTGCTTTAGCACTAAAATATGCGTATGATAACAAAAAAGGATTTTTTGGTTCAGGATTTGTAGGATTTTTCGCAGGAAAACATCCTAAGGATTTCGAAAAAATTTATAAACTAAAACCAAATACTTCATGAAAACTATTTTGACCTTACGATGAAGAATCATTCACAAACCCAGACTATATTTGATATTACAACGCTGAAGAACAAAGAACTTACATACCAGAGTAGCATAAAGGATCGATATGAGAATTATTAAAGAACTATTTAAAAAAATAAATACTAAATTAACTAAATACACTGAAGAAGATTACACTGAATATCAAAGAATTTTGAATTCAGTAATCGCTCAACAAGAAGACAAAGATCTTCCTGCTATCGAACTTAAAAATGTTTATATCGACTTTGGTGAAACTCTAGCTGTAGATGATGTTAGTTTCAAGATCCCTGAAGGTTCATTAGTCACTCTACTAGGACCTAGTGGTTCAGGTAAAACAACAGCATTGAATGCTATCTCAGGTTTATTAACAATAAGCAGTGGTAAAGTTCGTTTTTACGGTAAAAATGTTACAACATTAACCCCACAAAAACGTAAAATCGGTTTTGTGTTCCAAAACTATGCACTTTATCCACACATGAGTGTTTATGCTAACATTGCATTCCCATTAAAAAATGACCCAGAATGACAAAATGGTATTATTACAAAAAGAATAATAGCTCAAACTAAAATTAATAACATGTACCTAGCAAAACTTGGTGCTAGCGAAAGCGAAAGAGACGAATATCTTAAAAACGTTATTAATACAAGAGCAACATTAAATGAGTTAGAAAGATTATACTCAAGAGCAATTTCAAAAAGAAGAAGCGAACTTTCAAGCGCTCAAAGTAATTACAAATTAGCTCTAAACAAATACAATGCCCAAACAACAATTCTTGCCAAAAACGTTCTAGAGCGTTTTGACCAATTAAAAGAAGAATACAAAAAAATTGTTTCAAACATTAAATACGAAAAAGGAATTGAAAAAGCCAACGGTATTGTTAAAGAAGTAAAAGAGCTTACAATTCTACCTGAAATTAATGAATCAGGTCTATTAAAATTCGTTCGCCCAAGTGTGCAAGCAGAAACCAAAGAGCAAAAATGAGAATTAATGCATGCAGAATTAAGCAAATTACTTGCTAAATATGATGCATTAATCGCTAAAGTATCTCAACTTGAAAAACTTGATTACTCACAAAAAGATGCAATTCTTCTTGCAAAACTTGAAAGAAAACTACTTAGAAACCAAACAATTTGCAAACACGGTATCAAATTAATTGAAATCGAGCAAAAAAATGTTGATAAGTTAGCTCAATTAAAACAAGAATTGCGTACAGCAGAACAAAACATTAAAACAATAAGTAAAGACGCAGTTAAACGTGCTGCTCGTAACTTAAAAATTGTTCCAATTATTATGCAAAAAGAACACGCTCGTCTAGAAGCTGAACTTGATGCAAAATACAAATTTAAACAAGCAATGGAAGAAGATAAAAAACAACGTAACTTCAACTTTACTAAAGAAGAACGTGATGAAATCACTGAAATTAGCAAAGACATCATTTCAATTGCAAAAGCAATGCACAGAGACGTTCTTGAAGTTGCTAAACGTGTAAATATCTTGCCAATTCTTCAGAAAAAACCAACAAGACTTTCAGGTGGTCAACAACAACGTGTTTCAATTGCACGGGCAATTGTTAAAAAACCAAAAATCTTGTTAATGGATGAACCATTATCAAACTTAGATGCCAAATTACGTATTAACACACGTCAATGAATTCGTGAAATTCAACAAAGTCTTGGTATAACAACAGTATTTGTTACTCACGACCAAGAAGAAGCTATGTCAATTTCAGATATTATTGTCTGCATGTCGGTTGCTAAAGTTCAACAAATGGGTACACCAATGGAACTATACAACAAACCAGCAAACCAATTCGTTGCTCGCTTCTTAGGTATGCCTGAAATGGGTCTAATGCCTGGTAAATATGAAAATGGCACTCTAGAAATTATGGGTGTAAAAATCGAAGGTATAACTCTTGAAGACAGAGACAGTGCCGAAGTTAATGTTGGTGTGCGTGCTGAAGACTTTGAAATTATTACAGCTTCAAACAAAAAAGCACAATTCAAAGGAACAGTTGTAAATACCGAACAATTCGGTAAAGAATCTAAATTAATTGTTAAGTTAAAAGATGATACAAAACTTAACTTCCTAATTTCAAATAAATACGACTTTAAAGTTGGTGATGTAATCAAATTTAACGTACCTACTAATAGACTACATATTTTCGATGCTGTTTCAGAAAATAGAATTGAATACACATGTTAAATAAATTTTTTCGTGAAAAAAGTTTAAGCACAAATAATAAATTTGTCTTCAACTTTGCAGTTAAAAAGCTTGCAAACAGAAATAATGCAATTTCTGAATCAGTTGTTGATCGAAGAACTCCATTCATCATTGCATTTCTATTAATTTTGCCAGCTCTTGCAATTTTATTCACATTCACCGTCATTCCTTTTATCTTTAATATTATTTCAGCGGTTACACACCGTGAAACAGTAAAAGGCGTTGAAACAATAACATTTGTAGGATTCCAAAACGTTACAAAATTATTTGGTCTATTAACTTTCGCAGTCGCAGTGCGTAACTCATTTATTTATGGTATTTTAGTACTGCCACTGTCAATGATTATTTCATTGCTAGTTTCATCACTTATCGCATCAGTTATCCGTAAGAGAATAAGAGGTTTTTTACAAACTATCTTCTTTCTACCTTACGTTACTAACATTGTTGCTGTGTCACTAGCATTCGTACAAATTTTCCAACAAAATGGACAATTTAACCAAATTTTAAGAGCATTCGGCTTTGATGGCGATGTCAACTGATTAGGTGACACCGCTGGTGGATTAGCTGCCTTTAAATCAATTGTTGTTATGCTTATTAATGGTGTTTGAGGCGGTTTAGCATTTAATATTTTATTATTTACAACAGCAATGTTATCCGTAGACAAAAACCTATATAGATCCGCTTCAATTGATGGTGTGGGCGGAAGCAAACAATTTTTCACAATTACATTGCCATCAATCAAAAAAACAATTTCATTCATTATGACAATGGGTATCATAAACGGTATTAAAGTCTTTCCACTAGCTCTATTCGAAAACAAACCAGACTTAGCAGTTAATGCTGGTGCATCAACTCTAATGTTATTCATTTTCTACTATGTAAAAAATGTTAATGACTATGAATTAGCTGGTGCTGCATCAATTATCTTATTTATAATTGGTGTTTCTTACTCAACAATTATTCGTGCAGGATTTAAGGTATTAAGTTTAGCTTCAATTAACAAAGGAGAATCTGATGTTTGAAACAAAATTAAAAATTCAGCGGAAATTAGCGAATTGAAAGCTAAAACGCAAGAGAGATTCAGTTACTCAGCAAGTACTTGATAAATCGCTAGCAACAGTTCTAACTAAATATTTTGCTAAACTTATCCTTTTAACCTTCTTTGCAATGATAATTATGATACCTTTTATCTACATGATTTTGCTTTCTTCAATGTCAAATACCCAAGCCGACGCTGTTAAACAAGGCCAATCAAGTATTTGACCACAAGAATGACATATTGCAAAAAACTTAGCATCCGCTGCTAATGGATCTGGTGAGTCATTTTTCCCGCCATTTAACAATCCAGAAGCACTTGCTAAATGACTAGAAAACTTTCCACAAACTTACTTATTTTCATTTATACTAACATTAGCTAACGTACTACTTTCAATTGTTCTTAAAGTGTTTGTTACTATGTTACTTGGCTATGGATTTAGTCTTAAAAAATGAAGAGGTAAAGAAATTATTTGGTGATTTTTGATGATGTTATTAGTTTTACCTGAAGTAGCACTACTTTCAGGACAACAATGAGTTGTATTTAAACTTAATAACATACCAAGACCAGCAGATAAATTTAGCGAATTTACATACAACCTATTTATAATTGCTGTGCCTTTTGTCGCCTCAATATTCAATGGTTTAATGTACAGAAACGCTTTTGAATCAATTCCAAACCGCATTAAAGAAGTAGCAATGATTGATGGGGCTGTTGGGGCTAAATATCTATTTAAAATAGCTATTCCAATGGTACAACCAACAACTCTAACAATTGTTATTCTAACAACTCTTGCTTCATGAAACTCATATCTATGACCATCATTAATTGCTGGTACAAACTATAGAGTTATGTCTGTGTGACTATTTGACGTTGGAAAAGACCACTCTTCAACTACAGCCGACGATAGAGTCTTCTACAACATTAAAATGGCCGGTGCTATTCTTGTTATTCTGCCAATGTTTGCCTTCTTCTTGGTTGCTCGTAGAAAAATTATGAACGCAATTAGCCGTCAAGGAAGTACAATTAAAGGATAAAATATGAAAAAAATTAACGTTAAGTATAACACCATCTTATGAGGTATTATCGGTTTTATTGCTTTAGCGTGCGTTATCTTTTGTAGTGTTTTAATTGCGCGGATTGTTAATGATATTGATACAATAAAAGCTGTTGAAGTTGATAGTTCATTAATCAATGATTATCAAGCCTTCAAAGCTTATGGTATTGGTATATTATCATTCTCATGCATTGTTTTAATAATTTCAAGTTGTATATGTTATCTTGGTGCTAAATCATGAAACTATACAGCGACATTATAGGTAAAATATGAATAAAAAATTATTATTAAGCGCACCAATACTAACAATTAGCTCATTAGCTACAGTATCATGTGTTAATCCTTTTAAAGACCACGAAATGATTGCTAAAGCTCGCGTTCACGACACAAAAAACAATTTTCTAAACGGCAAAAACTTTGAAGAATTCAAGAAAATTTTCATTGCCAAAAATATTTATAGCAATGAAGCAGAACGCAACAATGTATTAAGTGTTTTTGAAAAAGCATTCAAGAATCTTAATGATGTTAAATACTTATCACTAACCAACTTATTACACTCATTTAAAATTAATAAATTGGAATTAAACAACGAATACACAGATAAAGAACAAAATTCAAGCAAGCAAGCAGATATTAAATTAGAAGCCCAAGTAGCATTTTTAGAATACATTTTAGGTAAAACTCCTTTTGCCTACTCACAGTTAAATAAATCTACTGAAAACCAAAGAAAATCATCAGCTAAAAATAAAACAATTAATTTATTTATTGATAAAAACCCAATTGATAATAAAATTAGTAACGTTATTAACATTCCTCAACTAATTTCAAAAATTGTTGAGCATCAAGACTTTATTAAAAATCCAACTATTGAAAATGCACAAGAAGCATATAAACACACAGTTAAATCTTTAAGCAAATTCATTTATAAAATAGATGATGCAGAACAAAGACAATATTTAGATGTTTATGCACCTATTTATTATGTTTTAAATAGTCCAAGTCCTAAAAAATATGTTAATGCGAACTATGCAGTATCAGAAGAAGATCGTTTTGCACTTGTTACAAGCGAGCGTCAAAATGAATTAGAACCAAACTTAGCAGTGCGTGCAAGCGAATTTGCTGCCGACCCTGAAGCTTGATACACTAAAAATAGTAGTCTAATTAATCCAATATTTGATAAGGACTTTAAAGGCGATAAAACAAGTCATAAAAGCGGCACATTCTATGGTGCACTAGAACGTTATCAAAAAGGAATTAGCAGCTTTGGTTTTGCGCAGTTAGTTGCGTTTGCAATGTATTTAACTAATCCAACTGATGTTCAATTATTAGCATTTAATAAAACTAATGATAATTCAAAACATTACTTTGTTCAATTTACAAATGGTGAAAATAAAGTTTTATTTAACCCAGTTGCCGATTTTAAAAAGGGCACAGTAACTAAATACACAACCAAAGACGAGTTAACTAAAGCTGGTTATACTCTAGTTGATGATCTACTTGGTTCAAGCTACCAAAATTCACCTTGGAAATAAATTCAAAAATTCAAGTCTTAGGGCTTGAATTTTTTTGCGTATTTAGCGCTTTAGGGGCACAAAAAAATATAGGCCGCTTTAAACTAGGACAAAAAAAGTTAACAGTTTAATATTATTTTAACATCATAGCATATTGCTGTGGTGTTTTTCAATTTAAAATTGATTGAATTCTATAGTTGTTGTATCAAAATATATAATCAGCAATTATTTTTTTCAGATCTTCTAAAGTTATTTTACTGTAATCTAATTCATTTAAACATTCGCTTTTTATAATAGAAAATCAGTATTCAACCTCCCTATTATCCAAAGAATTTCCTACACGGGATAATGAAACAGTTCCTCCCATTTTATTTATTTTGTCAATATAGATTTTTGAAGTGTATTGAAATCCATGGTCTGAATGAATAATAAAATCTTTATCGATAGACATAAATGTATTTATATTATCCATAACTAAATCAATATCATTGTTTACAGATAATTTAAAATCTCTGATTTTTTTAGTTTTATGCTCAATTATTACAGACAAAAATACATGGTTATCCTTAACATCTCTTGGCGCTTTTACATATGAAACATCGGTAGCGAAAATATTTCTGTTTAATTTGTCATTGTAATCGCGTTTAACAATATCTGGCAAAGCGAATTTAGTGTTCTTAATTTCGCTCTTTCTTCTTTGTTTTCTAATTTTGCATATTAAATTCAATCTTTTTAAATCTCTTCCAAGACTTCGAGGGTTAATGTAAATATTATATTTCATAGAAATATAAGCACTCAACCTTAAGCGACCATATCTACCTTTGTTATCAAGAAAGGATTTTCTAATTATTGCATCGTTTTTGTGTTCCTTTACTTTTATAACTCTAGTTTTAAATTTTGCTACTGCTTGTCTGCATACATTAAAAATTTTTGCAGATTTACTGTAGGGAATATTTAGTTTTTTAGCTTCACTAAGTTTTCCTGATTTTGATTTATTTTTATTGATCTCGTAATATCTCTTAGCTATTTCTATTAATTCTTCTTTTGTGAATTCGTTTCAATCGGGTTCGATTGGTTTTTTAGGTCTACCACTACCTGGCTTTCTGTTCGCACCCTTTTTATCTAATAATTGATCTTGCATACCATTATTATAGTATCTTATAATTTTTCTGATTCTTTCAAGTAGATGTTTTCTCGTTATAAAATTTGTGTCTGGCGAAATATCATTTATATAATTTATTGTTTGTTTTAACCCAAATTCATTGTAGATTTTATAAATCATATCAAACTCTTCTTTGATAAAGTGTCTTGACATTTGTATTCTCCTTTTTGTTGCATTTGAAAATTTAAAAAAGCTAACACTTTTGGTGTTAGCCTCCCCCTTAAACTCGGACAAAAAAGCCAACACCTCAGTGTTAACTTTTTTTGTCCTGGTTTAAACCCCCCCCCCTTTAAAAATAAAACTATACTTGCTTAATTGATTTGACTTTTTGTGTGTTGTCTATTTTGTGACCTTCTCGTTCTATGCATTCTTTAATTTTTTGGATTTTTTGCTTTCTTGTTAGTGTTTCGTCTTCGATAATTGTTTTAATTTCTAGACTACAATTGCTCGAAAGCGGGTCGCTGTCTTTAATAAAAGCGTCAAGTATCCCGTTCACTACAAAATTTATATATTTGTCTTTATCTTTGGTTTTTAAAATGTTTGGCACGATGCCTCCTTGTGTGTGTAAATTCATAGCGCTTTTTGTTAAAACTTCAAAATTGAATAGTTTGCGCTTTTTATAATAAAGCACGGTTTCTTGTATTCTGGTTGTTAGTTTTCAAATTAAGAACGCTCAAACGCTAATTTGTAGAATAATCTGAAATATAGTCGCAGAGTTTCAGGTGTTGTTTTTAAAATCTAAAAGCATTAACTCAAATACTGAACCGTCTTTAAATGGGAAGAATATTAGAAAAACAGTTAAAAACAGAGAAACGCCACTTAGTCCCATAATAGTAAAAGTTTTTTTCGGTTTGGTTAGTTTTTTCTCTTTTTCTAAAAATTTGACTAGTTGTTCTTCTGTGCTTGGTTGTTTATTACTCATCGTCAATTACCTCACTTGCTAATTGTTCTTCGTTCTCGATTTGTTGCTCTAATAACTCCATGTTTATTGTGCTATTCTTTTGCTTTATGTTTTTTTCTCTTTGCTCATTTAGCAATTTAATAATTGTATGATATGAAGACTGGTCAATTAGGCTTTCGCGTCTTAATCTGTCAACGTTGTTTTCAACTAATTTAATTGTCATAAATACAGAAGCACTTATTGAGTTGTAGCATATAAACATTAATAAGACCATTGAGAAGTTAAAGAATGAAAAACCTAGCGAGTTTAAATACTCGTGCTCTATTGTTAAATTTTCACCGAAGATTTCTCGCAATTTATTAATGTGCTTAGGGTCTAGTTTTTCTTCTTGTGCGTATGCTAAAAAATCTTTTCAACGGTCGTCTTTGATTTGGATTGTTTCCTGAATATAAAACACCTTAGCAAATTTATTGACCCCGTCGTTAGCAACAGCACTAATAAGCAAACAAAGCGCCACAATGAACACAACAGCACTAATTGACATTACCACGGCTTTTCATTTGTTGCTTAGTCTTTCAATTCAAATATGCATTTTATTCCTTTATTTTGCTGTGTTGTTTGGTTGGCTTGTAGTTGTTGGTGTAGTTGTAGGTGTTGGTGTTGGTTGGGTTTGTGGGTTGTTTTTCTTTCTGTTTTTTCATTTCTCTTTTGCGTATTTGTATACTTTTTTTGGTGAGCAAGAAGCAGAAATTACTGACATTCCCGCAATTGTTAAAATTGGCGTACTTGCCAAAATAAATTTATTAAATTTTTTCATATTTTCTCCTTGTGGCAATTGTTATGATTTTGTGTTTGCCTTACTGTATTTTTTGTAAAATTTCAACTCTTTACTTGTTAGTTCGAAGTTGTTTTCAATTTTTCATTTAATGCTTTTTAGGTTTTCGGCGTCGTGTTGCACTCTGTTTTTTCTTTGTTGTCATTTCTTAGGCACTCACCTTGTTAAAAATAACATAAAGGCTCAAAATTCACTCGCTAACTCAAAAGTTAAAACAAAATAAATTATTGCCTTATTAGTTCGCGACAAAGTATCGAAATAGCTGTAAATGTCTAGCTCTTTTATTTTTTCGATTATGTCTAAGTCAGATACAGCGGGCAGCACTCTATAAATTTGTTCGCTTGTTGCACCTATTGCTTTCATTATCCACATTATAATAAGTGTTATCATTTGCGCTCCCTTATATGAGTTTTAAAAGACCAATTGTTAGTTCATAATGTACATAACCGCCCTTTTCGCTTTTTGGTGTAATAATTTCCGGCACTGTGTCAAGTAGTTCGAAGCGGTTGGTTTTCTCGTCTCCTATTTGAAACTTGCGGATAATTGTTTCATTGTGTGGGTCGTTTTCTACTGCAAAATCTATAACCAATTTTGCCTCATTGTTTTCAATAACTAATTCTTGGTCTAGAATTTTTTGCGTGTGTGTTTGAATTGACGTACCGACATATTGCGGCTCTTGATTTCTTAAAATGTAATCCGATTTATAAACTTCATAACGCAAGTGAGTTATTAGCATTTGGTCAATTATGGTAGGGTCTAAAAACAAGTTCGCAATGTTATTGCTTCATTGGGCGTTTTTTGTTTTGTTTTTAAATGCTACTCAATTGAACGTTTTATATAGGCTCATTTGTAAATTATCGTTTTTATGTTTATATTGTAAAAAGTCGCTTATCTCGTCAATAACATTGCCGTTATTGTCTAAAAATTGAATTGTGTGTTTTGTATCTATGCCACTGGGTGAATTTAAGGTGTTTTTGTCAATGTTGCCAATAAAACTAACTGTATTGTTATTTACTTTTACCGAATGAATAGGAACACAAAATTCGCCGTGTTTTTCATAAATTAGCGACGGTTTAAAATTATTTTTTAGCGTTTGCCTTGTGTTATTTGGTTTAAATATATAAGGTCAATTGCTCTCATTAAATTCTTTACCGTCATATCGTAGGTTTATCATTCGTTTTTTAGAATTTATATCAACTAAGAACCTTACGGCATTCTGCTCTCTAAACACCATAAATTCATTAATTGGCAATGTGTTAAAACTTGCTCCAATTTGTCCGCTATCTATAACAAGGGTTTTATTGCCATTGTATGCACCTATAAAATTATCGTCCACAATAAACACCCAAGGTATGTCGTAAATTTCTCGTCTTAGTGGTATAACTCGGGGGTTAATATTAGCATGCGGGCTCATATTGGCGAGTTTTTGGACTTTGTTTTTGTAATTTGTCTCGCCGTTTACTTCTTGCGTAAAACTATAAAGCGACCAGTTGCCGTTGTCTTCTCTAATTGGCATTAGTATTTCGTTTAATTTGCCAATTGAACCAATGCCGGTTTTTTGGATATTTTCAACGCTTTGCTCTAATCTGAAATTTACTTCATCGTCATCGGTTTTAATAAAACTGATATTTAAAACTTCGCTTCCTTTTCTTACGCTTTGGTCATATTTTAAAGCACTTGAAATGGTCAGGTTGCTATTAATTAGCGCTATGTCTTTATCTCTATAAGAGAATAATCCGGAAGTTATCGCTTTGTATCCCCAAAGAACTATCTCTCTTTCAAAAATCGGTAATAAATTACCGGTAAAAAGTTTAAAATTAATTTTTTCTTGGTTTATTATTCTTAAAGATATAAAGACCTCGGGGTTTGGATTATTTAAAAGGATATTTCAACGATCCTCATTGCTAAATGTTTCAGTAAGTGAACGAGTTATTGGTCAATATAAATTATCATGACCTCAAGCAGGCTCCGCTAAATAGGCAGTAAATTCACCGGGATTATCATTAATAAATTCAATATGAAAATACTCTCTAATAAGGTTAGTAGGGATGCTTCCTCTTTCCTTCTGCTCATAATATGCCTTAAACGCTGGGTCTTTTTGCTTAGCGTACTCAATGAAAGCACCGGGGGTTAAATTACTTGGTCCATTGTATTTTAAAGGCATTCTAAACATAATTCTAGAAGTTATAAACGAACGCTCAAGGTCTCAGCTATAACTTATTGACTCGCGAAGTTTCTGCTTTATTTTGCTTTGTCATTCTGAGAGATTGGCTTTAAAAACTATGGTTTCACTTCAATCAGTTAAAGCGGCAGCAGCGCCATTATGATAACCGCCTTTTATTTCTGCGAATAAATGCTCTCAATTTCTTAAATGTACATAATCACCAGGTCTAGGTATTGCATGCTTGTTATAATTTACCGTTATTTTCAAATCCTTATTAGGTTTAAAAACATCATAACCAAAACCATAATCAACACCAACGAGAATATTGCCAATTATAAAATTGCTTTTTTTGTTGTTTGTGTTTTTCTTTTCTGCGGTTGTAATAATTAAACTCGAAACGTTGGTGACCTTTAATTCGTCTATGTTTTGTTTATCCTTAAAATTTATTAAGGAGTTGACTTTTATTGGGTTTTTTTCAATTTGTTCGGCTTTTATTTGAAAATATCAAATCCTTTGAGTTGTTTCGTTTCAGATAAGCAAGTCAATTAGATTATTATCCACGAAACTTTCATCCAATCCAAAAATTAAATTAGCGGACAAATCGTCAAAATAAGGCAATGAAACACTAAAAGCAACGAAAAAATCTAAATTATTTAATGCTTGCTCACTTAATAAGTCACTGAATTTTATAAATTCTAATTTACCCGCATTTTCAACAATTCCCACAAGATAACCAATTCGCGTTTTGATAACGTCCCTAAATTTTGGCAATGGTTTTTTATTTAGTGGATCTTTAAAATATGCTTTTACTTTTTTATTTTTTGCGGCGTAATTGTCGATAATTTCAACAAATGAACCATTAATATAATTAAAAACGTTAACAATTCGCGTTGAGTTATAAAAGCGAGCAACAAGCGTCTTAGTGTTTAATATTCCCGGCACTTCTTCTGTTTTTTGCAAATACTCGGGATATGCTTGTAAAAAGTCTACGCCAAGTTCTGCAATATTTGCCGAAAACTTTACCCCTATGTCTTTTGGTGCTAATTTGACCTCATATTGGTAGTCATTCGCATTTTGAGAAGGCTCTAAATTATTGTCGGTTTTAGTTAAACCTTTAACAAGTGCACTAAATCAACTTTTAGTCATTTGTTCTCCTTTTGTTATAATTGTTTTAATATGAGAATAAGAAAGATAAAAACAGTATTTTTTTGGGTTCTTTTTGCTATTAGCATTGTTGTTTTAATTTATGCAATTTATGCTGTTGCTACAATAACTAAAAGCTACAAAATAGCAAATGAACTATACTTCAGAGTTTTTGAACCAACGGAAAAGAAAGAATTCATAAAATTGGCAAGTGGTATTAATACAAAATTAACGAAGGACGCTATTAAAATTCACCCGGATTCTGTTTATTTGTTTGAGGCTTTTTCTAGAAAACAATCGGCTTATCAATCGCTAATTGTAAACTCTCTAGGACCAGCGAGCGAACAAGCACTACAAGAAATTTTTAAAGAAGGGCTAAAAGACTTAAAAGGATCGGATATTTTAACACTTGACAAAACGGACCCTAATAACTGAGTTATATATGCAAAACCAACGGTAATTAATGACAAAGGTCTCCAAGTTTCAAGTCCTTATGATATAGTTCCAATAAAAGACCTTTGAAAAATAGTGCACAGTTTACGAGTTGAACATTTCGGCCCAATCACGGTGAATTACCAAGCACTTAATGCTATAAAAACCAATTGAATTATTGTAACCCTATTTATGTCAATTATTACAGCAACAAGTGGCGGTTATGCTTCTTATAATACTTATAAACTTGTTAAACAGAAACCCTAGTGGTTTTTTTTTTTATATTCTTTTTATAACTTTGGTTTTTTCTAATATTTGAGTGTTTTTAATTGTTTTTAAATTTTTAAAATTGTATAAGTAATGCAAATTACCGTCATTTACTACGTAATCTTTAAATTTGTAAAGTGTTTTATTTCTTGTCCTTAATAAAAGCGGGTTTTTTCTGTACCCGTCATCGTCGTAAAAATTGACTAAGGTATCTGAGTTAAAACTATTTCGCAAGTCGTAGGTTATATGCAAGGAGTTAACATTTGCGGAAAATTTCACATTAAAACCATAACAAACATAACGCCCGTCAAATTTGAAATCATTAAACGCCAACTCTACAAAGTCGCCAATTTCTAAAAATGGTTTTGTTGTAATTATTTTTAATTCTTTTCGGGGTCTTGAATTAATATTTAAATAATTTTTCGCTTTATTGAAAAGGTCACCATAGTCGGCAAGGTCGTTGAATTGCTCGAATTTGAAAACGTCGCCATTAAATGTGTTTAATTCTCTAATTCTGCTAATCTCGCTCGCATTTTCAACAGTTACCCCGCCTTTATTTAATGAATGGTAAAAAATATTTAAGGTAGTATTGTCTCAGTCTCATACATTGTTAAAAACTAACTCCCTTTCACCTTCATTGAAATATAAATGGCATTTTTTGCCTTTTGTGTATTCTTCTTTTGTTGCAATTTCTAAAAGTTCAGTTTTTTCGGTGTTATTGTTTTTAATATAATAACTTTTTGCTTCGGAACCATTGCTTGCAATTTTGCCGATTGGTTGAGATACTCAAATTGACTTCATTTCGTTAGTTGCGGAAACTTTTTCATTAATTTCATAAGTGCTTAAAACATTGTCGCTCGCAACCCTTAACTTATTAAAATAACCGTCTGTGTTTTCTTCTAGTTTAATGTCTAAAAGTTGGAATTCACTTCAATTGTCATAGTTTAAAACCGGTACTTCTCTATTTAAAAAATCAAATTCAGAAGCATAGTTTATTAACAAGTTGCCGTTTTGGTCTTGGTTAAAATATAAAAAGGATTTTGTTTGTACTGCTAGAACGTCTTTAAGCAAACTATAAGGGGACTTGTTGGTTGTATCATATGCACTAATTGGCGTATTATCCGAAAAAGATACCTTGCCCCGCTTTATTTTAGGTTCTTGCATTGTTTCAATTATTGCGTCCAATGCGTCAGACGGGTTGACGTCTTCAAAAGTTAGGTCAGGGGGTGTTTTTTTAGATAACCAAAGTCTTATGTCTACTAATTCAATGCTTCTGTCTTTTATTGCTTTGGGGTTTAATGAATAACGACCTTGCGAATTAATAAGACCGGTAAAAATTGCCTTGCCATTGCTTGTTAGTGTTGCTAGTGCTAATGTGTCTAATTTAGACATATAAGGGTGGGTGCTAAAATGTAGCCCACTTTCTAAAATTTCCTTATGAATTACATTATGAAGAACAACCCGCGAAAAGTTGGTGGCGTGGTAGTTGAATTCTATATCCTTGCTAAATGCTCACTGGTTGTCTCCGTCTATAATTAACTGCAAATTTCCCGAGAAGTCTTTTATACGCATTATTTACCGCCACCTTGCACGATTTCTCGCCCGTATCTATCGCTTGAAACATTTATAACAATGTCGTTGCTTACGTCAACGTTGACGTCTTGTTTGCTTGAATTGTCAGAGTTAGGAATTGAACTAAACGCCAAACCAGCAGCACCAATTAAAGCGCCTATACTTGCCAATGCTCCAACCCCCATGGCAATTGCAATAGGAGCAGAAAACACGGAACCAAGAGCAATCGCCTTAGAAATACCAATGGCAACATTACCAATTATCATGGCAATTTTATAAGCAGCAAATGCGGCAATTGCAATCCTTAAAGCATTGCCCAAACCACCAAGAGCGTTGACCATATTGTTAATTACTTGTAAAAACGAAGAACCAAGGGCTTTTTTAGTGTCATCAATGGCTTTTCTTAGTTGGAGTTGGTTTCTTATATGCTCGGGCATATTTTTTGCTTGTTCTTGCATTTTTTTATTGCCTTCGCTCATAACTCAATTTAGCCGGTCTTGTGCGGTTGCGGTCGCTAAAATGCTTTTTTGGTTTTGGTCAAGGTAAATACCTATTGATTGCAGCACGGTTGCTTTTCCTGTAATAATAAACTGGTTGAAACTATCCGCCGCCATTTCGGCGTTATATCCTATGTTTTCAAAACCGTCGGCAATTTCTAAAAGTCTTGTACTGTTTTCCTTGCCTAAACCTGACTCACTAAGACCAGCAAGCAACCGCATATTTGTCATATATTGGTTTATTGAATCGTTAGCACCCGCCAGTAAAAAAGACCCGAGTTTTGAAGCAATAAGCATATTTTTAATACCGCTAACGGTTGACTGGAATTGCTTTTCAATTTTGCCTAGTTCTGCGTTTAGGTTTTTTGCTCTTAACTTAATATCTAAATTAACATGCCCTACTGCCATATATTCTCCTTTTTAGTCATAGACCTTGCAAAATTTGCCAATGGGTCGCTTTGTTGCTTGTCATTTAACTTGTAAATTTCTCGTAATTTTTTATATTCTTCCGACATATCTTCACCACTATTTGACCGTGCAACAATAACCTTAGAAAGCAAGTGCTCGTCATTTAGTGCAGATATATAAACCAAAAAGGTTTTTGCTTTTAGTCTTAAAAGTTCATTTGGTTCTATGTTGTACTGTGTTTTTAGTGCCGGAATAATAAGGTCTAAGTCTTTTATATAATCAATAACGGGCGAATTTACTTTTTTGTTTGCTGTGCTTCTAAAACCGCGTTTATATCTTGTCCGGTTGTTTGTTTAAATCAAAACGAAAACATTTCATGCACAATATAAAGAATTGTGCTCATTTTGTATTTCTTGCTAAATTCATTAACTACCCGCAATGCGTCTTTTTCGCTTAGCATTATGCGCAAAAATTCAAGGTCCGAGTCTTTGTCTAGTGTTGCGGATAAATTGTTAAAGTTTTGGTTTTTATTTAGGAAATTTTGCAACTTAAAAATGCTATGTGCGCTTGTGTCTAACTTGAACTGTGTTTGCGAGTCAATGACGAAAATATCGTCCTCGTTGTATTGCTCTAAATCCTTTAATTCAAACTTACTCAACTATTCCTCCCTATTGTCTTCTTGGTGTTCAATTTCGCTAATTTTTCAAGCGTCGTCTTGTGGTATAAAATCAATTTGTAATTTGACAATTTCGTCAGCGTTTCCCGATGGGATATGGTTTTTAAAGTTAATGGTAGTTTTGCCGGTTATTTCAATATCTGCGGTTTTTGTTCCGGTTGAAAAGTTTTTTAGTTTAACTTTTATGAATTGGTTATTTAGGTTTTCAATATCTCCTAACAATAGTTTTAAAAGATACTTGTGGGCTTGCTGTTCGTCATCGTAATCAATGGAAACAGTAAGCGACTCAGAAACGCCAGTAGTAATAGCGGTGGTTTTGCCTTTATTATGGAAATAAGTTCGGTCTTCTTTTTTGACGTTGTAGTTGTGTTTTAATTCGGTTATAAACTTAATTTGCTTATAATCCTTTTCTAATTCGTCAGCTTGTGGTTTGGTTGCAATTCATAATTCACTTGTATTGTTTGACTTAAACATTGTCACCTCCTTTTTGTGTATAAAGTAAATCCAAATCAACGTAATATTCTTGTGCTTCTAAACTAAAACGCACGGGGTCAATTTGAACTCAATTATTGTGCTTAGTTTCTTGAAAAACAGGAATGTTATTAACTTGCTTTTGTAATATTTTAAAATTCTGAGTTTCTCAATAATTGCAAAGAGTATCAATTACGCCTTGCAGTGTTTCTAGTTGTTCGCGGTGTGCTAATTTGTTATTAACTAGCACAATTCGAAAGCGCACCCTTTGCGCAAAATCGCTAAAATACTTTTCAAATGCGCTCGTTGGTTCTTTTATAAATAAAATAGAATTATTTTCCCCGTCTTGTTCGATAATTTGAAAACTAAAAGGCGGTAAATTTTTTAAATTACTTTTTAAAAACTCGTAAATATCTAGGGCTAATTTATGGGTCATTATTTCTCCTTGTTAAATTCAGGGACAAAGACTTCGTGAATATAACGCTTTACAAAATTGTTATTATTACCAAGAACAACCCTAAAACCGCGATTAAATAAATTAGTCCGCGCACCACGTTTTGAGTATTTGTATTTAATTTTTTTACCTTCTTGGTTCTTTCTATAACCCCGAATTATTGAAAAATAAATACCCCTTTGATAACCCTTAATTTCTTTATTTAAAGTAATTGAATTCCTAATACCTTGCGTTGAAATTGTGGTCGTTTGCTTTATTTCATTTATTAACTTGCCATGCTGTCTTTGTTTGCTTGTGCTGTTTGTAGCATTATTTCGCTTATTAGCAAATGAACTATCCGGTGCGAATTGCTTGGCTTTGTTAGTTATTAAATTACTTTGAGTATTTAATCAAGAAACAGAAGAATTACCGTGCGCTATTTGCAAAAACTTTATGCGGTTAATTTTCTTATTTATTAAAGTATTAAAATCTTTAACTAATTTTTTTGGCTCGCTTATGCTAATCAAATCATTAAAATTATTACTCACGACACCCCCACAAATAAAGCGGTAAAATAATTGTTTTCATTGTCGTTATTTTTATTATTTGGCATAGTTACCAAGGTTTAATAAGGTTATATGTTTGTTTGTAAACCGTAACCTCAACCTGTTCAAGTCCTCTATCACGCATTTTAATATCTCCTCATCTTGCAGAAGTTGCTCCATGGTATTTAACGCGTCCATCACTGACACTTAGAATAAGGTAATCAGGGTCATTGGCTAAGGTATCATTGTCTCATTCTTTGTCAGTATGTATAGGAGCCATAATAACATTTCGATAATCTTTGTCGTTTTTTTGTAGTTGTAGGTATTGATAAGCAAACCAACGGCCATAAACTTTAAAATTAAAAGCGAACAAATAAATGTGATTAGCATCGCCACTGCTAATATTACCGAACGACCCAATAACGGTCCCCGGCGTAGGATTATCTTTGGTAATATTGCCAATCTGTTCCCACTCTACTTCGAAACGAACGCTGCCTAAATGCTTATTAGCGTCATCGGCTTTTCTTTCAACATCTCCAAATCTCGCATTCAACGAATTTGCTTTTTCTTCCAACTTAACCAATCGCTCAAACATACTATTGATTTTTTGCGATATTCTTCTATCTGCAACTTCCTTAACAGAAGCACGAAGACCTGACAAAATATCCTTTTGGCGTTCTTGCTCTTCTGTTGTTTTATTCTTAAATTGCCTAAATTGTCGACCATTCTCTATGCTCATATGTTTAAACTCGTCAAACTGAGAAGCGACGGTGTCTCACCTTGCTTGTTTTGAATTTAATACATTAACCGAATTGTCAATAGTGTCAATTTTGTTAGTTTTTTCTAATATTTGTTGGTTTGCTCTTTCAATGCCGGCAACTTTAACATGCAACTCAACGTGCTTTTGCTTGTTTTCTTCGCTTAGTTGGTTAAATTTACGTAATGTTTCGCTGTCTGCTTCTGTGTTAGCAGTAAGCGCTAGTTGTAATTTATTTATTAGTTCACTTTGTTCTTCATTAGTTGCGCTAACTTTTTCAATTTGAGAACTTAGGCTGCTTACATTTTCCTCACGTTTGCGGTCAACTTCTAAAATTTTAGAATTGCCGACTTCTTGCAACTTTTGCATGCTTTCAATTGCTAAGTCTTGAGTGTTGTTTTTCTCTGTAATTTCTCTAAGTCTTGTCTGAATTGTTTCGTTATCTTGTTCTAGTTGTAGAACGGTTGCACCTTGCGAGATTGCTTTTTCTGTGTTTGAGTTAACTTGCTTGGTTAAATTTGTTACGTCTTGTTTAACATTATCAAAAAGCACGTTATATTCTTGTTTTGTTCTTGATATATCGTCCTTAATGTCGGTTATTTGCTCTTTGTTTTGGGCGATTTCAGAATTAACGCTAAAAATATCTCCCTTATGCTTTTGCTCTAACTCTTTTATTCCGTCACTTACTGTTTTAATATTTTTCGTTAGTTTTTGCTCAACTTCAACAACACTTTCGGTGATTTTAACTGTTCGATCGTCCAAAATTTCGTTAGTTTGTGCAATTTGTTTGTTTAGTTCGCTGTCTTTTGCTTGTAATTGCTCCACATTTGCGTTTATTTGGCTTTTAAACTCATTCAAATCACTAGATAGTGTTTTTATACTACCTTGAGTTTTCTCGTCGTTAGAAGTGTTTTTATTGATTAATTGAGTTAGATTTTCCGTAGTTTGTGCAATTTGTTTGTTTAGTTCGCTGTCTTTTGCTTGTAATTGCTCCACATTTGCGTTTATTTGGCTTAGTAAATCCTCGTCTTTTGTTGTTAATTTCTTTATTTCAGAATTTACCCAATCAACATAAGCAAAACCACCCTTTTTTACGCTTTCATTAAAGGGCAATTTTTTAACATATTCAAAAAGGTCAGGTTGTTTTTCTATGTCGCTCACATAAGTTGCCTTTATGTGTTGTTCTTGTCGGTTGAATTGGTCAGAATCAATGGCGGTAATTTGAAAAACTTTTTTCGCTCTGTAAATTAAGTCGCCCACGTCAATATAAGTCCCAATGTTCAAAACTTTAATGCTTAAAACTTCGGTTTCGCTTCTTTCATTTGGACTAGTTGCAATGTTTCTATCTCGCATAATAGAACCATAAACAAACCGCGAACTAAATTCTCTGGCACTTTCTAACCCGTCAGAATTGTTGCGCACTCATTTAATAACTAAAAAAGGTTCTTTATAGTTTCTAACGTCGACGTGATTAACTCTTGGCATAACTTACCCTTCCTCCTAATATTCTATAAATCATTCTTTTATCGCTTACTTTGTCAGCTTGTAGCACAATGTCGGGGTTTTCAAAATAGGTCGCCGCTAAATGCAGAACCGCCAACTTTGTTGTTTTATCTCATGCTCAGTTATGGTCGGGTATTTCGTTATTTTCTAACTTTAATTCGTAATACTGCGTCCATATGTTTTTGTGTGCTACTTCTATGTAGTTTAAAAGCAACTCGTCCCGCAAGTCGTCAGAGATTGCAAGGCGTAATTTTAAAGCATATAACCACTCGTATATTTCCTGATTTGGATACATAAAACCCCCTAAACTTTAAAATATAAAGAAAAGTAGCGCACAACTACTTAACTTGGATAAATCTTGAATTTACGTGCGGGTCAATTAGTTTAATTTCACCTCTTGTTTGTACATATTTGTGCGATAAGTCTTTTCCCATATCTACGTAAATGTTTTCGCTTACTGTAATTGTTAAACCATAAGCAAGCAATGCGTCTTTTGAAAAAATAGCAGCGACGTTTTTGCCGGTTTCAATTGTCTTGTCGACAAAGTCGTCAGAGATAATGATTTGAATTCCCCTATAAGTTCTTTTGACTGGGTCATATAGTGCTTTTCTTGCATCTAGGATTTCTTCTTTTCATTTAAGTTCTAAGTGTTGCAATGTGTCTGGGTGTGTTGCAATAATGTATTTATCTAAAACAGCGTCCCCATATTTTGCGATTAAATCTTTAACAACTACCTCAATGTCTTCGAATGTAAATTCTTTTGTTTTTGCGGTTGTTCTTTTTGCTTCTAATGTAAATCCGCCAGTATATGTACTTGCGCTAAAGTTTGAAGCAGCACCAGCAAATAATCCAGTATATAGCGATTTTCTTAAACCTCTATAAATTCCGTCTTTTGCGTTTTGAATTTGTGCAGCTCACGCTTCGTCCCCGTTTGTTAGTGCGTTGTTTTGAGTTAGTTTTAAAACATAACGAGAAGGTTTAAGTTTTACTTTAAATGTTTGACCACCAAATTCGGTCGCTTCAGCACCTTCAGCAATTGCGGTAACTGGTTTTTTGTCTGGCACATAAATTGATTTACTAATTTCATCCAATCCAGTTAATGGTAATACTTGGGTAAATTCTGTAAACTCTGGGAAAATTGCATTAATTTCAGTTAAAATCCCCGGAAGTGTTGAGTTTTCGATTAGTGCTAACCCTTTTAAATCTGTGGTAGCGTCTAGTGAACGTTTAAACATTGAGTTATATACGCTACTGTCAATTAGGCGAATTTCGTTTTTTTGTTCTTCTGTTAATAAGTCAATGGTTTTATTAAACATTCTGATTTTGTCTTTTTGTGATAATTTGGCTTTTTTGCGTAATTCTTTGAATTGTTTTTCGCTTAGTTCTTCATTTTCAACGTTTGATTTTGAACTTGCCAATTCTCTAAGTTGTTGGTTTCTTTTTTCATTGGCAGCAATTAATTTGTCTAATTGTTGTTCAATGTTTGTAATTTTTTCAGTCATTTCTAGTCCCCTTTCAATTTGGTCATTGTTTTTGTTTTCTGCAACTTGTTCAGTTGTTTTAATTTCTTGTTCTTCGTTTTGTTGCATTCTTTCCTCCTTGTTTATAAAATCAGCGGCAATTACTCGCTCATTTTCATTTTTTGAATAAACGCGACAAGTGTCCTGACTATAAAACCCTTCATATACGGGGTCAATGCTTAACAATTGCCCTTTTGTAAAAATCAATTCATAGTCTAACTCGCTTGATTTGTCGTGGTTTATTCTTTCATATTCAACATTGTTAAAAATAAACGAATTACTTTCAACCACCCCTTCTTCAATTCATTTGGCTACCTTTAAGTGTAGGGGGTTGTTATTGTCAACTTCAAAGGTGGCAAAAATCGTTTTGTCTTTCTTTTCAACAACAAGCGAGCCGTTTTTTGTTGACGCTAAAAGATACTCAATAGACATTTTATGGTCTAAATAGGAATTTATCTTGTTGCCACCTTCTATTTCTTTATCAAAAGCGTCGGGCGCTATTTTTTCGCGATACTTGCGCCCTAATGCGTCAACATAAACAGGAGACCAACTGTCTAACTCAATGCGCATTTCTATTTTCTTGCCGTCTAATTGTGCTTTGTTTCGGTTGAAATATAACAATTGTTTATTTATCATTTTTAACCTCCTTTGTGTTGTTGTCTTGATTTGTTTGCTGAGATAAAAAAGAAACAGGGGTAAGTGTACCATTTGCTAATAGTTTGTCTCCGTCTGGGTGTTTGTCAAACCCGAGCAACTCTCTTATCTCATTGGCAGTAGCATAACCGTTATTTATTGCACTAGCTGCGAATTCTTGCACCGCTTTAATGTCAACACTCAGCAAGTCAAGAACCTTAAAAGTAACTTGTTCATAATGTGGCAGCAATACTTGGGTTATTTTTTGGCATATGTTTATTAATAAAGGTTTTAAAGAATTATCAACATAAGCACGGTTTAATTCAGCACTGCTATTGTATTTGTTAGGGTCGTCAATTCCTAATTTGGAAGGTGGAATACCTAATGAAGCGGCAAATTCTCGTCCTAGTTGGTTTCTTGTCTGAAAATCTACTTGAATGTTGATAACGTCGGACGCTTTGCCAAGGTCTCACTTCTCGTCGATAACAATTCCAAAAGAACCCGTCCTTTTTTGCTCTCTTACCATTGCGCTCAATGCTTGGTTTGCTGCTTCTCTTTGTTCTTTGTTTGTTGCGTCTTTAATTTTTACGAACATATTGTAGCGAAGGTCGTTTCTAATAGCATTTAAGGTGCTTAGTTCATTTTCTCGAACTTTGGCAATTGTTGACTTGAACAAAGTCCTAATGCTTAAATTATCAAAACCGTCAATAAGTTCGTAGTCAATCCAAATGACTTCGTCTTTGTAAAGTTTAAAAGGGTTTTTAGTTTTTAAATATGTATAAGAAACTTCGCCGTCGCTTTCGTCTTTTTGGATATAGTACGGATAAACAGGGAGCAATTCCAAAGCGTCGCCGTTCTCGTCTCTTAAAATCAAAATAGGTGCGCAACCATAAAGTAGCAAGTTCCAAATTATCGTCTTTTTAAATTCTCAAGGTGTTTGAGTGTTATTTGGTTTTTCATTCAGCAAGTGCAGAACGTCAGAGTGTGACAAGTTTTCTCATTCTCCGGTGTTTGTTTTTTTGCGGTGGTTAAAATTAACTTTTGCCACGTCGTTTGCGATAAGTTGAACTGCTCTAACACATAAGCCAAACATTAGAAATTCACTCGGGGTTAGCGCTCGCAATAAATCACTTGAAGAATTGTCAAAAAGGGAATGCGAAAAATCCTGATAACGTTGAGCGTTAGCAGTTAGGCTTTTTGGTTTTTTAAATAAACGCTTGAAAAAGTTGCCAATACGTGACATTTGACCTTTCCGCGTGTTATTTATCTTTTGACGTGAAATTGCAAGTAATTCACCTATGGTGACCTATGTTGTAATTATATCATAAACTAAATCAGAATTATTAGAATTAACGTTATGTCTTTCACTTAAAGTATTAAGGCAAGCAATAAAGGCGTCAATGCGGGAATTATTGGTTAATTTTTTAATAAAAAAGGTTTCAGAACTTGACGATGTGTTTTTTATTTGAATATTTAGCAAATGGTTAATAAGCATTTCGTTAAAGTCTAAAAAATGAATTTTTTTTCGCATTAATTTAATCTCGAACTCTTGAAAAGCAGGGTTCAAATAAACCCCTTGTTTTACTTCTTTTAATTGACTGTCATGAAAAATATTCGTATTAATTAAATTTTGCTTTACGGCGAAAAACTCTCAGCGGTCATATAAAACTTTATCTATCTTAAATTCATTTTTTCATTCTTGCAATTTGTTAACAATAAGCGAATAATCTATAACGTTGCCCGGTGAAATTGTCATAATTCCCTTATTTACTCACTCGCGGTATCTTGCTCTATCGCTTAATTCTTTTTTAATTAATTGCCCTTCAGGTATAAAGCCATGCACCTTAAAAATATATATGCTCTCGCCACCTTCAATTGGCAGCTCTCAATTTATGGCAATTGCGGTAGTGTCATTGCTTGAAGACAAGTCAAGACCAACCAAGGCGTTTAATTCAGAGAGTGAGTGATTGCGCAGTCAATTCTCAACAATTGGGGCACTTTCATTTAAACACTCTAAAACTTGACTAACGTTAAAGTGTGCCGTGCCGATATTGCTCCAAATCCCTAGGCGCTTTGCTTTAAATTCTGCTTCAGCTTGTGCGGTTGTAATTGCTGCAAATTCATTTTCTAAATCTTGAAGCGAGACACTAAGACCAAGGGCGGGGTTTGCTTTAACTCATAAATCGCTATTTTTTCAATTTTCTATGTCTTGCTCGTCTAATTCAGCACAAAAAAGAAAAATGCCATAATTCGGGTGAATAGTTTGCGGGGTTTGTATTTGTTCAATCAAAAAAGTTTTATAGTCTTTTTCTCGATAATAGCAGGAGCTGTTAATGTTGTTCCCTTTTGTTGTGTCATAAACTATTAGCTGATTTTTACGGGATAAATTTTTCGAAGATTTTGCCGACTCTTGCATTGTGTCGTCTTTGTGCAAGTGGTACTCAGTCAAAATAACAAGCGACGGGTTTTTCCCTTCTAGTCCCGCTTTATCAAAAGGAAGTGCTTTAATAAGCCCTTGATTGCGTGAGACTATTCTTATACTATTAAACCTTTCGAACTTGTTCTGCATAACTTTATTACGCTTTAAATAACCAAGTGCGATATTGTACGGGATATTGCTCGACTCTTTATGTGGTCCGCAAAAATAAACCTCACTTTTACCATCGCCAAGTAAACCCCGACTAGTAGCAAGAGCCATCATTGCTCAGAATGAAGACTTCCATTGCTTTCTTGCTTCAACGTCAAAAACTTCGGATGTAATAAATGAAGTCGGGTCTTGCTTATATTTTCAACCTAAAATAAAACCCGCAATAAATAACCTAAAATTTGGAAAAATAAAACTTTGCGAAGTTTCAGGAATAATTATCTTATTGGCGAATTTTTGCAACTTGTCCAAGGTGCTTGTGTCAAAGTAAAAAGGGAAGTCGCTTTCATTTTTTCACCGATAATAAAAAAGTAAATGACGGGCAACTGCCAAAATTACCATACTTGAATATTTGTTTTTATTTTCTAAAACTTCAAAAGCAAAAGAACAAACGGGGTCGCTTGGTTTGTTAGTTTCAAAATAATCAAAAACCTTTTTTCAGTAATCGCTTTTAAGTAATGCCAAACAATCCACTAGAAATCGTCCTCTAGCACTTCTTCGCTGCTTATTAATTTTTTAAGTTTTTCCGAATTTATATTCAGTTGCAAGTTGCTACTAATATGCAAGGTGATTGACTGTAAAATGTTTTGAACTTCGCTAGTTTTAGCAATTGGTCGCCCTTTGCTGTCGAAAGCAAATAATTCATTGTCATTTTTTAAAAGTGTATATTCTCGTGATAACTCGTCAAAGCGTCGGTTCATTTTGTCAAGCATTTTAATTGAATTAACGCACCACTTCTTCGCCATGTCATATAAATAAATATTTTCGTTATTCTCGTCGCTGTCTTTTAAATTCACCGACTTTAATTTTTCTCGCTCTTTTTTTAATGATTTTTTTTCTTCGTCTATTTCTAATGTTAAAAACTCCAGCTCTTTCTTTAACACATTCAAACGCTTAACCTTGATTTCATTATTCCAAACCTTGTGAATATTTTGTAATTCATTTAATTTGGTTATTAAATCGTCAACAGCAAAAAGGGTCATTTCTCCAATAAATGAATTTAACAACTTGTGGTCATTGCTGTTATTTAATATTTCAGTTTTTAAGCGTTCAATTTGTTTAGGGTTTTTAAAGTTGTTGAACATTTAACTCCTTTTTAAAATTAAAAGCCGTAATTATACTTAAAAAATTATAAAGAAAAAGAAATAAAAAAATTTAAAAACTTAATTTTTCAGGGTTAGAAAATTAAAATTTTGCCAAACTACTTTAAATTTTTTTTATTTATATATTTTTACCCCCTATTTACCCCTATTTTTTATATATTTTATTTTTTTAATAGTAGTTAGTAAATAAATATAATAGTAAAAATAGAAAAATAGAGAATTAAGCAATAAAAAAGGGCAAAAATTGCGTTTTTGTAATTTGTTCATTTTTGGGGACGCAATATCTAGTGAAGATTAGCCTTATTTTTTGCGTTAAAAAAGGGGGGTCTAGTGAAAATTAGCCTTATTTTTTGCGTTAAAAAAGGGGGGTCTAGTGAAAGTTAGGAGCGTTTTTCATTTTTTGAATTTCTTCTAGTGCCTTTCACAAAAAGGGGGCTAATTTTCACTAGAGGGGGGTGTTTTCTTACATTTTTTGGGGTCAATTTTCACTAGAGGGGGGGTTTTTCTTACATTTTTAGGGCCTAATCTTCACTAGATATTCAAAGTTTCACTCCTGATTTTGCAAAAATTTGGCTTTTAAAGTTTTTTAGGATTTGCGGAAAAGTTCCACAATTTTGGAAAAAATGCACGAAAAGGTAGGCGGGTGGGTTTTTAAATAACCCCCACTTTTTTATATATCCCCCCTTATATAACTGCTAAATATAAATAACTACAACTATATAACCTTAACCTTAACTTTATAACCTTAACCTTATAACCTTAACCTTATAACCTTATTAACCTAATGAAACCAGAACCTTAAAACCTTAAAACCTTAAACCATAAAATAACGCCCGCTTTATATTTTTTTATTTTTTTTTTTTTTTGTTTTAACTGTGTACTATTGGTGGTAGGGGACAAACAAAAATCGCAAAAATATAATTTTAAGTTTTGTCGGTTAATTTGTTAATTAAAACATAGGAGGCAAATATGAACAACAAACAAAGACCACACAATAAAACTATAACTATTTATGGATGCCCTGAACTGCTAGGTGCATTAGACGAATTAAAAAAACAAATGGGAATTAATCTAAGTTTTATAACAATAAGAGCACTAGAAAAATACGTGGTTGATAATTTCCCACAAGTGGCACAAAATAATAAATTAATTAAATAAATTATTACCTCTAAATGATGGTCAATATGATGGTCAATATGATGGTCAATAAATAAATAAATAAATAAATAAATAAATAAATAAATAAATAAATAAATAAACCTTTAGGAGTGATTATGGTTGAGCGTTTTATAAACTGGTGCGAGTTCCGCAATTTATCAACTAAAACAATTACAAGCTACGCTTATATTTTGAAAAAGATTTTTGACGTAGAAAATAATAGTCATTTTAATATTTTAAAAATTATATGCAACAACTCAAAAAGTTCGGGTTATCAGCACTTGCTTAAAGTTGTTTACTTACTTTATTTAAAATTTACAAAACAAAAGGAGAAATACTTACAAGTTAAAATGTTAAAAATTAAAAAACCCGACTCAATTTATCGGGACGTTTTAACAAGGGAACAAATTTACGAATTAACGGAATTATTAGCAACAGATAGCAAAGCACTTCATTATTATAAAATATTAACCCGTTTTATTTTTGAGACTGGTTGCAGATATAGCGACCTTAAAAATTTAAAAGAAGTGGACGGCAAAATTTTTGTGCTTGGTAAAGGTAATAAAAAACGCCAAATTCTCTACAATGTTGAAACTTGGCAAAAACTTAAATTTTATGGCAATAAGGTAAACAAACAAAAAAATACTTCGCTTAATCTTTATATTAAAAAGATTTTTGGTGATAAATGCAGCGCGCATACATTGCGGAGAAGTTTTGCAACTTATATGTTATTAAAGGGCGCAAATGTTAAAATGGTGCAAAAACAAATGGGACACCAGGATATAAATACAACTTATAATTATTTTCATATTTCAGAAACAGAGAATAACCAAATATATAAAGAGTTCATGCTGAAATAAAAAACACCCCAAAATTCGGGTGCCCATGATATTTTGAATACGTTTAAGAAAGGATTAACGATCAAAAAAATAGATCGAATATTAAATACGTTTAAAAATTTAGAAAAATTAATCAGCCGGAGTCGAGCAGCTATCATTATTGAGAATTAAACAAATATTTATACTTGCGTTTTAGGAATAGATTAAAGAATTTCACGTCATCTAAAGTAACACACTTGGGAGAGAATAATCTCTCCCATTTATATTTAACCACTTAACAATAAAGAGCAATAATAAAAAAATATTTAAAAATAAAAAAAATTATTTTAAAGTTGTTTAATTTAGCGGTACAATAATGATAGAGACTTAAAAAAATTCTTATTTATATTTTAGTTTATAAATAATTTTAAAATAATGTAATAAAATTAAAACTATGAGCAAGTCTAAACTTAAACGTCATTGAAAAAATGGTGAAATTAAGCAAAAATTTTTAAAATTTATTCATAAAATAACCAAAATTTCAGGAATTAGAATAATTTTTCTAAGTTATGTTGCAATAATCATAATTTGTAGCTTAATTTTATATAGTCCAATTTCTCAAACAGGCAAAAATAATGTTGGTTATTTTGATGCTTTATTTATTACTGCTTCTTCATTTAGTGATACTGGATTAGTCACTAAAACTACTTATGATACTTGAAATGTTTTTGGTCAAGCGGTCATAGCGATTTTAATTATGATAGGTGGCGTTGGAATTTTTTCACTTAAGATATTTTTTATATCGATTTTATTTCCAAAAGCAAAGAGTTCAATTAATGAAATGAGTATGGGCGCTCATGAACGAGGTGGTGATGACTTTGGGACTGCTAAAAAAATTATAATTCGTTCACTTTACTGTTTATTTTTCATAACTTTTATCTTTGGTTTTATACTAACTTTTTACTTTTATTATGCACAACCAAGAGGATTAGGGCAATTTAAGGAACTTAATGGTTTAGAAACTACTTATTCAAGCGCTAATGGTGACTATCGATTTATTTCGCCTTATAAAGATTGAAATTTAGCATTCAGATATGGATTTTTTCATACTATTTCTGCCTTAAATAATGCCGGTTTTGACATAATTGGTCAAAATTCAATTATGTCATATTATCACAATATTGAACTGCAAGTCATTTTCATAATTCTATTTGTAATTGGTGGATTAGGATTTCCGGTAATTTATGATCTTACAAACTACATTAAATATAAATTTAAAAACAGAAAAAAAACACACCGTAAATATGTGTTTAAACTTATTACTAAATTAAGTGTACTAACTTATTTTATAACTACTTTTATTGGTTTTGTGCTAATGCTTTCTTTTGAATTAGCGGCACGAAATAGTGCAATTCATTTTTGAGCACAAAAAGACCATGGCAATTGAGTTGAGAAAACTTGGTCATTATTATTTTTAACTTTATCTACTCGTTCTGCGGGTTATTCGTCAATTAATTTGCAAACACTTTCGCCAGCAAGCATATTGGTTATGACAATTTTAATGTTTATTGGCGCAGGGCCTGTATCAACAGGTGGTGGTATTAGAACTACTACTTTAGCAATTCTATTTCTTTCTTTATGTTCAAGGGTTGCGGGACGTCATAGTGTTCGCGCATTCAAGAGAAAAATTAGTGATGAAACAGTTAAAATGAGTTCAATAATTTTTAGTATTTCACTTCTTTTAATATTTGTTGCAACATTTATTGCTTATTCAAGTGCACCAGTTTATAATGGTCAAAAATCAAGTACTGACTATGGGTTTGTTCACTTAATCTTTGAAGTATCATCTGCTTTTGGAACTAGTGGTCTAACAATAGGGGTATCTGAAGAATTAAATATAGCTTCAAAAATCACATTTGTTTTAGTAATGTTCATAGGACAATTTGGAATTAGCAGCACTATTCTTGTTTGAGGTGGCAAAAAAACATACAAATATCACTATGACTATGTTCAAGAAGAAGTAATGATAGGTTAAATTATTAATTAAACTTGCTTAAAATCGAAAAGCTAATATTTAATCAATTAACTTTTCTGTTATGAATTAAACATATTTTCCTTTTTATTGAAATAATATTGAAATAAGTGATTTTAAAGACACTTTTTATTGAAAAAATTGTGTTTTTTTAATTATTTTTTAATTAACAAGTTATTTTAGAGTAAGATTTAAACATTAATATTATTTAGGGGGTAATATGTCAAAAAAATCAACACTAGTTAGATTCTATTTATCAGAATTCTTTGATAAAAATAGAAACTTATCATTCAACCTTAAAAAAATGGGTCAGAAAAAACACTTAAACTTTAAAACATTTGCTGAAGCTTTGAATGAATTTATCAATCAATCAATGAAATTAGAACAAAAAACTAAAGTTTGATTCCACCGTGATGCAGCTTTTAGAGGAACTGCTGGCGTTGAAATGGTTAAAAATATTCTTGAGCAACTAAAATCAAATTCTGTTAAGGATGAGGATGCAATAGAATACATTAATAAAGAAGAATTAATTGAAAAATCAGAATCTAAAAAAGCTAAAAAATCTAAAAAAGATACCACTAAAACAACTAAAATTAAAGAATCTAATGCAAAAAACGAAGCAATGCTAACTCAAGAAGAATTTGACAAATTAATTGAAAATTCAATTATTTACGTTGATGTTAAGAATGCTAGAAAACCAATTTTAATCTCTAAAACAAGAGTTAAAACTGATTCAGTGTTAAAACTTGTTGTTGAATCTATTGCAGTTACTGGTGATGTGCATGCTTTTGTGTTTTATCATTTTGAAAAAGATGGTTTTATCTCAAAAACTACAAAAGCTACATTCAATTATCTACATGCAAAAGAAGGTGTTGATAAAATTTACCCTGCGTGCGATGCTGTGACAGATGAAGAATTCTTACAATTAGTAGCAAGCGCTAAATTATATGTTGACTTAAAGGACAAACCAACTGCAATTGAAGTTGGCGCAAATAATATAAAACTTGATGAAGCACTAAGACTTGAAGTTATTGATGTGAATATCACCTTAAATAAGGTTTTTGTAAATTACAAACTATGAAAAGGCAGACATTCAACAGAAGTTTTAAATGCAAAATTCAACTTTGATAAATTAGAAGAAAAATCAGACAAATTGTACGCGTGTTCAAAATGTATGTTAAGTGATTCAAAAACATTTGATGAAATCACAGAAAAAGATGTTGTGGTTGAAAAAAATGAAATCAAACAAAAACATCACAACACGCTATCTGACTACATTTTAGTTTGAGCTTTATTATTATTTATTACTGGAATAGCAATTTCGTTGATAATTCTTATAATTGGCGGATTTATTCGTTAAAAACTCCTTGGCGAGTTTTTTTATTACAATTTTTTCACTATTATTAATTGAAAAAAATATGAAAAAATTTATTTTTTTCTAAATTTACAGTATTATATTAATTATAAATTAATTAATATAATAATAGAGGCGGAATATGCGGAAATATAATGGTGTGCACTACGATTTAGATATTAGAAGTCAAACTGTAAAATTGAGACCGGAATATCACAATCAGCTTTTATCAAATGAAACTGGTTCTTTTAATGGTTTTAAAAAGTTTGGTGGTTCTTCAATTGGTAATATTTTTGAAACTGATGCATTCAAGGGCAAATTTTTAGCTTTTTTACATATGGCAAGGCTAGCAATGCCAGTTTTCAAGCAAAAATATGTAATAGCTGGAGAAGCAGTTGAACCTAAAATTTTTGATGCATTAAGAAAACAAACAAAAATTGAAGATATTCAACACATAGTTGCGAAAGATGTGGGTTATGATTATTTTAAAAATAAGCATCCAATAGTAGGGGGAGTTCCTGATGGCTTGATACCAAGCAAAAAAATTGTTTTAGAAATGAAATCTGTTCAATCTAAAAAAAGAGATTTATGAATCAAAGATAATGGGATGAATTTACCACTAGATTATCGAAAACAAGCTGAATTATACGCCTATTTATTAGGCTATGATAAGTATGTAATTGTTGCTGCTTTTCTAGAAGAAAATGATTATTTTGACCCCCAAAATATCAATATATTTGAGCGTCATATTGAATCATTCGCCTTTTCAGTTGACCCAAATCGTTCTAAGGATGACTTGCAAAAAATAATTGATTTTTACAATCACTATTCAAGAACTGGCATTAGTCCAATTTATGATGCTAGAAGAGATGCAATGGTTGTTGAATATCTAGCTTGTCACAATGAAGAAGAATGATTTAATTTATTTACTAAATGAAAAGCTTTAGGAGAAATAGATGAAGATATCGAATTTTCAAAAGTTAGATAAAGAAAAAGATGTTGTAATTACTTTTAATCATTATCGGGATAGTTATATCGCACAAGATTATTTTATCTGAGCTCCAAAGGATTCAGATGGCTTATACAACATCCCTAATATTGACGCAAATGAGTTTAAATTGTATGAATTAGAAAAAACAAATGAAGCTAAATCATCAACTACAATGCATAATTTCGCTTTTAGTGATATTGAAGATGATGAAGAAGATGAGTTACTAGACAAGATTTACAAAAACCAAAATGAAGCCTTTTTATCTAATGAATGAAACTATAAATCTGAAAACAAAGGAATGTTTGAAAAAGCTTACTCTCAAGCGGTAGACTTTTTGATTAAAAGTATTGATATTCCAATTGAAAAAGTTCAATTTAATAAGAGAATCTATACAACGGAAACACTTCATAATGCTAATCAAAACATAATTGATTTCATCTTTAATGACGATAAAGAATTGATTATTGATCCTGTTTTTGTCTATAAAGTTAAGACTAAGGAAAATTTTTATGTTAAAGCCACTTGTTTTGCTTATGATAAAACATCCAAAACACTATTTTTATATAAACCAACATCAAGTACTAAAATAAATGATTATTTAACAGCGCATTTCGTTTATAACACTGCCATTAATTGCGGTTTAGTAGTTCAAAATGTGAAATTTATTATTTTTGACCCTAGTCCAAATCGCTATAAAAAAGGCACTATTTCATTTGTTTTTACAGAAGGAATCCAATCTTCACAATCAACAAAATCAGTTGGCAGAAAAGGTGTTACTTTATATAAAGAAGAAAATGAAATTAAACTTTCTGAACAAATTAATGCTGGTTGGGTCATGCAAAAAGGTATTTGCGAGGGCATTCCTACTACTATAATCAATGCAGTTAAAAATAATTTAGTTTGAGCTAACCCGCGCCAAAATAAGGATGGAGATCTAAGCAAGTTAAAATACAATAAAAACGAAAAATGTGTTTTATTTGATTTTGACCAAAAGATTGCGAAAATCATTGAAGCACGTCAAATTACTTTGCCTGTATATTCAGAAATTAAAAATGGTGTAAAAACATTTAGCGTGCTAAATAGTGATACATCTTGAGCAAAAAACAAAATATTAAATAACACAATAAAAAACCTCTATTTAGGCGATAAATATTTATTTTCAGCTGGCCATAATGGCTGCAACGCAGCCCAAAAAGGAATCCTTGACCAAAACTATATAAACATTGTAAAAAGTAATGTAGATTCATTGTATGCATTTCCAAACTATTTCAGTTCTGAAGCAATTGAATTAATTAGCGAGCTTTTAGTTAAAGACCAAAGCATTGTATGGTACGACTATGAAGGGGTAACAAATTTAATTCCATTATTTGATAATTTAAAATCTTGAAGGCAAGTCCCTAGTCAAGTGTCAGTAATTAAAACTATTAATGGGGCAGTAAACTATCAAAATGATATTGTTAAAGACCCGAAAAATCTTGAATTAATTGATTTAGTTGACATCATATTAGAGGTTTATCAAAATAAAGCCGATAAATATGTTGTATTTAATAAAAACTATGAAAACTCAAGAAACCTTGAAATTCGTGATTTTGTTGAAAATGAATACAAAAAATCCAATAAAGCATTCATTTATGAAATGGAAAAACGCAACATTAAAAGTTTTTTAGAATTTCAATCAATTGTTTTGCACATAATAAACAATACTTTTGACCTTCTTTGATTTTTTAATAAAGCTGAAAAACCAATCAGTTCAAATAATTTAATTTTTGGCACTAAATATGTGCCATATTCAAAATACCACAACCCAATATTTGACCTTGATTTTCAGAATTTTACAGGCACTCTTGAAGATTATGTTAATGTATGCAAAAATGCCCAATCTCAATTAAATAAAGGCATAAACGATATAAGATTAATTAGAATTGTTGAACTTTTAGGATTCACAAGTATTAAAAAACTTGAAAAAATGATTAGTAAAAACAAGTACAAATATCGCTTTTCAATTAAAGAATATGCAAATTTAGATGTTAAAAATGGTTCAATGGCACTAGAAATTGCCATTAGTCGTTCATCGGGTATGATTGGTGAAACTCAATGAAATGCTAAACTTGAAAGTCTTAAAGAATACTGTCACAATGACGTTGTTGCAATGATAGTTGTTTATGAATTTATTTTAAACTATATTGCTTCTGTTTTTCCCAATATACTCGATTTTGAATTCAAAATAGAAAAAAATCAAATTCTAAAATTGGATTTTGACAACAAAAAATTAATGGCGGTTAACAATGAAATACAATAATTTGTTTATTTCTAGTACAGATACTGTTTGTGGAATAGCGGGCCCAATTTGTGAGCAAACCCTTGAGCAAATTTACACACTCAAAAAACGAAACAAAAACAAAAAAATAATAATATTAGTTGGCTCACTTGAACAAGCGCGCCAATTTAGTCAATGAAATAGTGAAGCAGAAGAATTTGCAAAAAAATATTGACCTGGCGCTTATAGTTTGATAGTCAATAATCAAGGTTTTCGAATGCCCAACCAACCTAAATTAATAGAATATTTACTAAAAAATGGCCCAGTTTATATGACAAGCGCCAACATTTCAGGACAAGCGCCAATTGAACTCAAACAAGCACAAGATGTTTTTCCACAAATTAAAAATATTTATGATTTTGGTCCCAGTTCAGGTCAACCAAGTAAAATTTATAATATAGATACAAAAACCTGAATTAGATAAAATTACATTTAATAGCTGGCTTAAATATAAAATAAATGATAATTATTAATATTATATTTACTAACAACTCTTCTTGGTGTTTAGTAAATTTTTTTGTTTTATTTGCACAGAAATAAATGAATTGAGCAAGAAGACTGATCAAAACATTGAATTTGATTATTTTTTAAAAAATACGATTTTAGCCATAAAATCGCGCAAAAATGCATTTTTTGTTACAACTTCTTTTGGTGTTTAGAAACCATGCAAAAAATTTAAACTTTTTATTAGGCAAAAAAATATTTTATTATAGAATATTAAAGCAACTATACGGTGAAGCATAAGGTTGTTACTAGGCCATAAGTTGTTGAGGACCTTGTAAGTAATTTATGTGGAGTATGTTCGCTTATGAACAAAGGAGACAACGTGAAAAAAATTAATATCAAGTTGAAAGCCTTCGAACATGAACAAATTGATTTTGCTGCAAAAAAAATTATTGAAATTGCACAAAAAAACAATGTTAAGTTCTCAGGACCTGTAGCTGTGCCTACAAGAAGACACCTAGTTACAATTCTTAGATCAGTTCACATTAACAAAACTTCTCGTGAACAATTCGAAGCTAGAGTACACCAAAGAATCGTTACTCTAATTGATGCTGATACTAAAACTCTTGACATGATTCGTCGTTTCGAATTACCAGCAGGAGTTCAAATTAGCGAAATTACACAAAAATAAATCCAACTTCAATGAAGCAATGGTCGTTATAAATTAACGTGAAGGAGAAATTATGAAAGGAATCTTAGGACGTAAAGTTGGTATGACACAAATCTTTACAGAAACTGGTCTATCAGTTCCTGTAACTGTTATTGAAGTTAAACCAAATGTTGTTACAAAAGTTCTAACAGATGCTAAAAACGGGTACGTTGCAACTCAATTAGCTATCGAAGAATTAAAACAAAGCAAAGTTTCTAAACCACTAGCTGGTCAATTCAAACAAGCTAACACAACACCTAAGCGCTACATTAAAGAAATTCGTGGCATGGAAGGCTATGAATTGGGACAACAAGTTAAAGCAGATATTTTCACATCTGGACAACTTGTTGACATTACAGGTATTTCAAAAGGTAAAGGATTTGCTGGTACAATTAAACGTTGAAACCAACACATCGGACCTAAATCACACGGTGGTGGTGGTGGTAGCCAACCTGTAAGACAAACTGGTTCACTTGGTGATATTGCCGGTAACAAAGTTTTCAAAGGTATGACAATGCCTGGTCATTTAGGAGCAGTTCAAACTACAGTTCAAAACCTAGAAGTTGTTAAAGTTGATACTGTAAATAATTTACTTTTAGTAAAAGGTTCAATTCCAGGACCTAAAAAATCATTTGTAATCATTAAAGAAGCAATTAAAGGACTTCCAAACCACAAACCAGTTGTGCTTGTTGATGTCGAAGAAGTTATGAAGATGAATGAATTACTTGAAAGAGCTAAAAAAGTTAATGTTGAAGTTAAAGTTGGTATGCATTCAAGCGAACTTGAACCTCTAATTATTGAAGCTGAAGCACAAGCTGCTAAAGAAGGAGATAACTAATTATGGCTGTTAATAAATTCTATTTATCAGAAAAATTTGACAAAGAAAGAAATATCTCATTCAACCTTAAAAAAGAAGGTCAAAAAACATCTAAAAACTTCAAAACATTCAAAGAAGGATTAGAAGCATTCCAAAAAGCAGCATCTAAACTAGAAGGTGAATCAAGAGTTTGATTCCACAGAGATGGCCAATTTTCAGGTTCTACTTCATCAACAAAAATTGCAAACATTATTGATACACTTACTACTAAAAATATTAAAGACGAAGATTCAATTAAATTCTTAAATGATGAAAAACTAGTTGATGTTGCTGAAGAAAAAGCAAAAACAACTAAAAAACCTGCTGCTAAAACAGCTAAAATTGAAAAAATCGATCCAAATGCAAAATTTGCATTCGACTCTTCAAAACTTCCAGTTGAAGTATTTGGATTAGAAAAAATTTATGAACAAGCAATTTTTGACACAATTCTATCAGAAAGAGCTTCAAGAAGACAAGGTACACACTCTGTTAAAACTCGTGCAGAAGTTAGAGGTGGTGGTAAAAAACCTTGAAGACAAAAAGGTACTGGACGTGCTCGTGCAGGTTCAACAAGATCTCCTATTTGAGTAGGTGGTGGACGTGCATTTGGACCTAGAACCGAAAGAAACTACTCAATTAAAGTTAACAAAAAAGCTAAAAGAGCTGCATTCTTTAGTGCACTTACCTTATTAGCTAAAGACAACGCAGTTGTTGTAGATGACTTTAAATTAGACGCTATTTCAACTAAAGCTGCTGTTGCTAAATTACAATCTTTAAATATTGCTAATGTAAAACATGTTTTAGTTGTTTCTGACAATGACACAGTTTACAGATCACTTTCAAATGTACCAAACGTTGCTGTTATTAAACCAAGTTCAACAACAGTTGAAGCATTAATTTGAGCAGACGTACTTGTATTATCAACAGAAGGATTAAAAATTTTCGAAGGGAGAGCTAAATAATGGAATTAACTCAAGTTATCCGTAAGCCAATTCTTACCGAAAAAACAAATCTTTTACAAGCACAAAATAAATACACTTTTGAAGTAGATTACCACGCAAATAAATTCCAAATTAAACAAGCTGTTGAATTTATTTTCCAAGTTAAAGTTGTATCAGTTAACACAATTAAAGTTGACAAAAAAGCTAAAAGAGTAGGTCGTTTTAATGGTTTTACAAACCGTTACAAAAAAGCTATTGTTACTTTAGCACAAGACGATAAAATTGTATTTTATCCAAATGAAGCTGAAGCACAAGACGAAGCTAAAAAAGAAATTAAACAAGCAAAAGCTAAAGCTCAAAAACAAGCTGACGCAGATGCAGAAGAAAAATTAGCACAAAAAATTGCTGCTAAAAAAACAACAAAAAAAGCCGCTAAAAAAGAGGCTTAGTCAAAAGAGGAAAATAGTAGCTGCTTAAAAGACAAAATTCCTCGAATATTTTTAAGCAAGGAGAAATGACATGGCAATTAAACATTATAAGCCAACTACAAATGGTCGTCGTAATATGTCTTCTCTTAACTACTCACAAAACCTATCAGGACATGCTCCTGAGAAGTCATTACTAGTAATTTTAAAAAATAACGCTGGTAGAAACAACCAAGGTAAAATTACAGTAAGACACCATGGTGGACGTGTTAAGAGATTTTATAGAATAATCGACTTCAAACGTAATAAGGATAATATTCCAGCAGTAGTTAAGTCAATTGAATATGACCCAAACCGTTCAGCTAATATTTCATTATTAGCATATGCTGATGGAGAAAAAAGATACATTCTTACACCTAAAGGTCTTAAAGTAGGCCAAAGCGTAATTTCTGGAGAAAACGTAGATATTTTAGTAGGTAACACATTACCATTAGCTTCAATTCCAGAAGGTACATTAATCCACAACATTGAAATGCAACCAGGCGGCGGAGGAATTATTGCTCGTTCAGCTGGTACAAGTGCTCAAATTCTTGGTAAAGATGACAACGGAAAATACGTTGTTCTTCGTCTAAAATCAGGTGAAACTCGTCGTATACTAGCGCGTTGCCGTGCAACAATTGGTGAAGTTGGTAACGAAGAACACTTGCTAGTAAACTTAGGTAAAGCCGGAAGAAACCGTCACATGGGTGTTAGACCTACAGTGCGTGGTTCTGTAATGAACCCTGTAGATCACCCACATGGTGGTGGTGAAGGTAAACAACCTATTGGACGTAAATCACCTCTTACTCCATGAGGTAAAAAAGCTCTTGGTGTTAAAACTAGAAAAACTAAAAAATCTTCAAACAAATTGATTTTAAGAAGAAGAAAGGATGCTAAATAATGGCTCGTAGTCTTAAAAAAGGCCCATTTGTCGACGATCACTTGATGAAAAAAGTGTTAGCAATCGTTGAAGGTGGCGCAGCTAAAAAACCTATCAAAACTTGATCAAGACGTTCAACCATCTTCCCAAACTTTGTAGGTTTAACATTCCAAGTTCACAATGGTAAAAGCTTTATTGATGTTTATGTAACAGATGACATGGTAGGTCACAAATTAGGTGAATTCTCACCAACAAGAAACTACACAGGTCATGGCGCTGATAAAGGTAAAAAATAATGCAAGCAAAAGCACACATTAAAATTCAACGTGTTAGCGTTCGTAAAGCTGCTTTAGTTGCTGCTCTATTTAGAGGCAAAGACGTAAGAGAAGCTTTAGGTATCTTACACAACACCAACAAAAAATCAGCATACTTATTTATTAAACTAATCAATTCAGCAGTTGCTAACGCAACCAATAACCATGGAATGGATGCATCTAAATTATTTGTTAAAGAAGTTATAGTTAATGAAGGACCAACACTAAAAAGATTTCAACCTCACTCACAAGGTAGAGCATTCTCAATTTTCAAACGTACATCTAATTTATCAGTAGTATTAGAAGAAAGAAATTAAGGAGCACAAATATGGGACAAAAAGTTAATCCAAATGGATTTAGATACGGTGTTACAAAACAACGTAGAACAACTTGATTTGCTGAAAAAGCAAATTATGGCGCACTACTTGTGCAAGATGACAAAATTTACAAATTCTTCGATAAATTAGTACGTAAATACCAAATCGGTCAAGTGGAAATTTCAAGAACACAAGCTAATAAAGTAACAGTTTATCTACACGTTGCTAATCCAGCTAAAATTTTAGGTGAAAATGGAGCAAACATTCAAGCTCTAAATGTACAATTACACAAATTTATTAAAGATAAAGCACTTGATATTAATTTACAAGTTATCCAAATTGCTAAACCAGAACTTAATGCACGTTTAGCAGCTGAAGCTATTGCAGTTAGATTAGAAAACCGTGAAAGCTTTAGAATTGCACAAAAATACATTATTAATGATGCTTTAAAAGCAAGAGCAAAAGGTATTAAAACTGCTGTTTCAGGCCGTTTAAATGGTGTTGATATGGCTCGTACTGAAGGTTATTCACGTGGAGAAATGAAACTACACACATTACGTCAAGATGTTGACTACGCTCAAGCAACTGCGCGTACAACATATGGTGCAATTGGTGTTAAGGTTTGAATTTCTAAAGGTGAAATTTTGGAAGGTGGTAAAAAATAATGCTACAACCAAAAAGAACCAAATATAGAAAACCTTTCGTTTTAAGTCATGATAAACGTAAAGCTCATAAAGGAAACAAAGTATCATTTGGAGAATTCGGTTTACAAGCCGTAACTTCAGCTTGAGTTGACTCACGTCAAATTGAATCAGCTCGTATCGCGATTACTCGTCGTATGGGTCGTGAAGGTCAAGTTTTTATTAGAATTTTCCCTCACTTCCAAAAAACTTCTAAACCAATTGGTGTTCGTATGGGTTCAGGGAAAGGTTCACCAGACAAATGATATACACCAGTTAAAGTTAACACAATGATGTTTGAAGTATCAGGTGTTAAAGAAGATATTGCTCGTGATGCCCTACGTTTAGGTGGTCACAAACTACCAGTAAAATGAAAAATTATTACTAGAGAAGATTCACAAGGAGGTCAACAATAATGCTTTATAAAGATATCAAAGCTAAATCAGCTGACGAACTTAAAAAACTTGTTAATGACCTAAAAGCTGAATTATTAACATTACGTTTTAAAAATGCAACAGGACAACTAGACCACAGCCACAAAATTCAAGCTGTTAAAAAAGACATCGCAAAATGCTTAACTGCACTAAGTCAAATGCAAGGAGACAAATAATGGAAAGATCGACACGTAAAAGCCTTATTGGTAAAGTTACTTCAGTTCGTGGTGACAAAACTATTTTTGTTGAAGTAGAAAGCTACCGTTCACACAACTTATATTCAAAACGTTATAGAGTTGTTAAACGTTTCGCAGTTCACGATGAAAAACTATTAGCTTCTGTTGGTGACATTGTTTCAATTATGGAAACCCGTCCATTATCAAAAACCAAACACTTCCGTTTAGTTGAAATTAGACAAAAAGCTGCTAGAGGTGATGAATAATGGTTATTGAATTATCAAAATTAAAAGTTGCAGATAACTCAGGAGCTAAAGAAGTAGGTTTAATTAGAGTGTTGGGAGGTTCAAGAAAGAAAACCGCCAACATTGGTGACATTATTGTGTGTTCAGTTAAAAAAGCATTACCAAATGGTGCTGTTAAAGAAGGTCAAGTTGTTAAAGCGGTTATTGTTAGATCTCGTTATGGTATTAGACGTCCAAACGGTTCACACATCAAATTTGATGACAATGCTGTTGTAATTATTAAAGAAGATAAATCAATGAGAGGAACTCGTGTCTTTGGACCAGTTGCTCGTGAATTACGTGACAAGGGATATTTAAAAATTGTTTCTCTTGCGCCAGAAGTTTTATAAGAAAGGAATCTAAAATATGAAATTCAAAGTTAATGATGAAGTAGTAGTTATTTCAGGTTCTCACAAATGAAAACAAGGCCGTATTATCAAAGTTGATGCAAAAAATAACACTGTATTTATTAAAGACGTAAATGTTCAAACCAAACACCAAAAACCAACTCGTGGTGGTGAAGGAGCAATTAAAAAACAAGAAGGTCCAATTCATGCTTCAAATGTAGCTGTTATGGCTAAAAAAGGAACAAAAACTTCTGCACCAGTAGTTTCAAAAATCGGTTACTCAATTAAAGACGGCAAAAAAACAAGAATTATCAAAAAAACTAACAAGGAATATTAATTATGCAAATTAAAAAACATTACTTAGAAACAGTTGTGCCTGCATTAATGAAAGAATTTAACTTCAAATCAATAATGCAAGTGCCTCGTATTGAAAAAATTGTTTTAAATATGACAGCCGGTAAAGAAGTAACAAACTCAAAAGCTATTGAAGAAGTTTTACATGAATTAACCTTAATTTCTAGCCAAAAACCTTTCCAAACAAGAGCTAGAAAATCAAACGCTTCTTGAAAATTAAGAGAAGGTATGCCAATGGGTGGAAAAGTTACACTTCGTAGAGACAGAATGTGAGACTTTTTAGAAAAATTAATCCACATTGCTATGCCTCGTATTCGTGATTTTCACGGTGCAAATCCTAAAGCCTTTGACGGTAGAGGGAACTATTCATTAGGAATTAAAGAAGAAATCATCTTCCCAGAGATTGATTTTGACAAAATTAGAAGAATTAAAGGATTAGACGTACAAATAATAACTTCAACAAACTCAGATGCTGAAGCTAAAAAATTATTAGAACTAGTTGGTATGAAATTTGCTAAAGGAGATAAATAATCATGGCTAAAGTTTCATTAAAAGTTAAACAAAAAAAACATGCCAAATTTTCAACACGTGCTTACACACGTTGCGAACTATGTGGACGTCCACACGCTGTTTTAAGAAAATTTAAAATTTGCCGTATTTGCTTCCGTGTTAAAGCACACGAAGGTCAAATTCCAGGCTACAAGAAAGCGAGTTGATAATTATGTTTATTACAGATCCAATTTCAGACATGATTGTGCGTATTAAAAACGCAAACCAAAGAAAATTCAAAACAGTTCTAATTCCTTTTTCAAACAAAAAAGCAAAAATCCTAGACATTCTTTTAACAGAAGGATACATTCAAGATGTTACAATCAAAGGCCAAGGCGTTGAAAAAATGCTTGAAGTATCATTAAAATATAAAGGAAATCAAAGAGCAATCATTGATTTCAAACGTGTATCAAAACCAGGTCTAAAAGTTTATTCATCAGCTGCAGACTTGCCAACAGTATTATCAGGCTATGGAACAGCTATTATCTCTACTTCAAAAGGGATGATGACTGAAAAACAAGCGCGTAAGGAAAATGTGGGCGGTGAAGTTATCGCTTACATTTGATAGGAGGTTAATATGTCACGTGTTGGAAACAGAATATTAACAATTCCTGTTGGAGTTAGTGTTGCACTTGAAGGTACAAAATTCAGTGCAACAGGTTCATGAGGAACTCTTGAAGCTAACTTTAGCCCACTAATCGCAATTAAAATCGAAGATAACAAAATTAGCACAATTAGAGCAAATGAACTAAAAGCAACCAAACAATTACACGGAACTACAAACGCCTTAATTTCAAATATGTTAATTGGCGTTTCACAAGGTTTCAAAAAAGAATTAGTAATTAAAGGTGTTGGTTACAAAGCTACTTTGAAAGGTCAACAATTAGAATTAGCAGTTGGTAAATCACACTTAGAATTATTAGACATTCCAGCTGATGTTAAAGTTGAGTTACCAAAACCAACCGAAATTACTCTATCATCAATTTCAAAAGAAAGCGTTGGTCAATTTGCTGCTTTAGTTAGAGCAACAAGAAAACCAAGTCCTTACTCAGGTAAAGGTGTGGCTTACAAAAATGAAGTTATTCGTCGTAAAGAAGGGAAAACTGCTGCTAAATAGTAGTTTAAGGTTAAAAATATGGCTATTTTATCAAGAAATCAAGCTCGTCAACGTAAACACTTGCGTGAACGTCAAAACATTATTGGCACCAGCACAAAACCACGTTTGACAGTATTTAAATCACACCAAAACTTTTACGCACAACTAATTGATGATTCAAAAGGTATTACACTTGCTAGTGTTTCGACATTAGTTAAAGGTGAATTCCATGGTAATATTGCTTCAGCTGCTGAAGCAGGTAAAGCAATGGCTGCTAAAATCCAAGCTCTAAAAATTACTGAAATCGTATTTGACCGTTCAGGATACATTTACCATGGACGTGTTAAAGCTTTTGCTGAATCTGTAAGAGAACACGCTAAAGGAGTTAAATTCTAATGACAGAAAAAATTCAAGACCAAGTAGCACCAACAACTCAAGTTGTTAAAGCTGAAAAACCAGTTAAAGACGTTAAAAAACCTACTCAAAGAGTTAATAAAGAACGTAGAGCACCAAGAAGAAGAGAAGAACAAGTAGCTAACGAATTTGGTGAAAAAGTTATTGCCATCGAGAGAGTTTCTAAAACTGTTAAAGGTGGTAGAAGATTTTCATTCTCAACATTTGTTGTAGTTGGAGACAAAAAAGGACGTGTTGGCTTTGGACATGGAAAAGCAAATGAAGTTCCAGATTCAATCAAAAAAGCCGTTAAAGACGCAAAAAACAATTTAATTACTTTACCAGTTATTAAAGGTACAGTTCCACATGAAAATCAAGCTAAATTCTTAGCTTCTAAAGTTTTACTAAAACCTGCTGCAAAAGGTACAGGGATTGTTGCTTCATCAACAGTTCGTGCTGTAGTAGAACTTGCTGGTTATACAGATCTATACTCAAAAACTTATGGTTCACGTTCAAAATCTAACATTGTTAGAGCAACTCTTAAAGCCTTAACCCAAATGCGTACACCTGAGCAAATTGCTGAAATCAGAGGCAAAGAAGTAAAAGACTTACTATAATTAAATATTTGTTTAGTTAAGCAACTTCAAACTCGATTTTGAAAAGTACTTTTCAGACTATATATTTAATAATATAAGGAGAAATTATGAATTTACAAAACTTAAAACCTACTGCTGGATCACGTAAAGAAAAACACCGTGTTGGTAGAGGTCATGCCGCTGGTAAAGGTAAGCAAGCTGGTAAAGGTCAATCAGGTCAAAATAAACGTCACGGTCATAGACCAGGTTTTGAAGGGGGTCAAACTCCTTGATTCCGTCGTATTGGTAAACGTGGATTTACAAATGTTAACCATGTTGAATACCAAGTTGTTAACTTAGTAGATTTAGAGCAAAGATTTAATGCAAACGATACAGTAAATATTCAAACACTAGCTGCCGCTAATTTAATTAAAAGAAATCTTCCTGTTAAAGTTCTAGCTAATGGTACATTAAGCAAAAAATTACACGTTAATGTTCACGCCGCTTCTCAAAGTGCAATTGATGCCATTGAAAAAGCTGGCGGTGAATTTAAAGCACTTTAATTCCAATAATATAATTGTCTTTTCGCGCTTATTTAAGCATGCGCAAAAGGCATTTTTTTATTTGCTTATTAATAATAATATGCCCACGCGATAAGACAAAATCAGACTATTTGCAATACTTAACAAAATAAACAAAAAAATATTGTATTCATTCTTAAAGTAAAATGCACCAAGCAATAAATCCTGGTGCATTTTAGCTGCCTTTTACTATAAAATAAGTACAAGAAAAACGAAAGGCATATTAATTATAGTATGAATTATAACAATAGAACAAAAATAGATTTTTGCGTTCATAAAAAACAAAAATATTCATTGGGTAATAAAACATTTTACAAAAACGAATTCGTTCATTACATTATTCAAGAACGCGACTGGGAAAACATTTTATCAAGGTCAAAAACAAGGTACAACAAAAATAATATTGGGCCATTACAATTGAGGTCTATTTTATTGCTCTTAACACAGGGTAAAACAATAGAGCAAGCGAGCAATTTTGTTGGTATTCAATCTAGGTCGATTAAAAAAAGATTTAAAGATATCGAACTTGAATTCAAATATGGGTATAGTAAATATCAAAAATCTTGTCAGTTTTGTTTTTCAAAACTTAAAGGTAAACTAATTCGCGTAATAAGTGTTGCTAAATTCATTGAATTATTAGATAATAGGCACTTGTCTAAAACAACACCATACAACGAAAAAATAAAACATCGTTGAAAAGAAATTAAAGAATTTTACTTACAAAGGAATTCTTATTACATAAAAAATAGACACTATTTAGACCCAAATCAAAAAGCTGTCAAGGAATCAGTACAAAACATTTTAAACCAATATTCAACAACAAATAATAACAATAATAAATACAAACAAACGAGGAAAATATCAGTGTCTTCATTTTACCGATTCATTAGTATTATGGGGATAAAAGACATTCCAATTGATATTTTACCTTACAAGTCAATTGGAAAAGGAAAGAACTTAAAAGTTGTAAAACATGATACTAAAAAGAAATCTATTGGAAAAATAATTACATTGCGTCCTGAGTCAATAAATAAACGATTGAATGACAATGATTATGAAATGGACACTGTTGTTGGTAAAACAACTGATAAGTATGTAATTTTAACATTGTTAAATCGAAAAACCAGAATGTTTTACTTCACATTCACTAAAAGAAATGCAACATCAGTAAAGGAAAATTTATACAAAATTATCATTGAAAATAACTTAAAAATTGACACACTAACCATAGATAACGGTAGTGAAAACTACAAAATAGATGAATTGAAAGAAGTGGGTGAAATCTATCATTGTCATCCATATTCTTCATCTGAAAAAGGAAGTATTGAGAATTGTCATAGACTTCTTCGAAGGTTTATTCCAAAAGGCAAATCAATAGATAAATACTTAGAATATGACACAAAAAACATATTCAATTTTATCAATTCTTATGCTCGAAAAATTGGCGGCAATTCATCAATAACTTCTGCATTCATAATACATAACCAATCACAAAATATAAATCTACTATTGGAAAAATAACACAAAAGTTCATTGATTTTTTTCTTATTATTACCAAATTAATAGAAAAATATTAGGCATATTATTGGCTTAATTATATTTTTCTATTTTTTTAAATTGATTTTTGGCTCTTATTTAAACTCAAATCTTAAATTTGTTATCATTTTAACAGTACTTACAAAAGTGAAGCATTTTACTTTAAGAATTTATAACAAAAAAATATTGATTTTTTTCTTTGTTAAAAAGATAAATAATGTATATTAATATCAACCGCCAAAAATAATTTAAAGCGATTTTAAAGATTAAAACAAAAAATAAAAAAATGTTTTGTTATCTATAAAATAGTGGTATTATTATTAAGCAACTTTGCTAATGACGGTTGCAATTGTTCTTTGAAAACTAGATATATAAACATGACGAAGTCAATTTTTTCGAGAGTTTGATCCTGGCTCAGGATGAACGCTGGCTGTGTGCCTAATACATGCATGTCGAGCGAAGTGATTTATCACTTAGCGGCGAATGGGTGAGTAACACGTACTCAACGTACCCTTCAGTTTGGCATAGCGGTTGGAAACAACCGATAATTCCAAATACTCGT